>JBKGUS010000084.1:0-3551 GCA_046462295.1 Thermoleophilaceae bacterium
CTTTCTCGCTGATCCCGTCGATGCGGCGCCCGCCCAACCACACCTCCCCGGCCGAAGGGCGTTCCAGGCCGCCCAGCAGGTGCAGCAGGGTCGACTTGCCGCATCCGCTAGGCCCCATCACTGCCAGCGTCTCGCCCGCGGTCACATCCAGCTCGACCGCGTCGAGCGCGCGGACGAGGCCCGCTCCCTGGCCGTATTCCATCTCTAGCCCGCGCGTCCGCAAGACCGGCCGCACCTTCGACAGCGACTCGTCGGCGTTCATCATCGTTCCTTCCTTGCGTTCCAGTACTGGGCGCAGGCCTCGAGCCAGCGCAGGTCCGCCTGCTGCCTCAGCACCACGCCCTCGAGCAAGAGCCCGGCGACCGAACCATCCGGCTCCGTCAATGCGGCCCGCTGCGCAGCCGCCAAACCGGCCAGCAGCGCGTGCCGCTGCGCATCCACGAGCCGCACCGGGTCGCCCAGCCCTGCCGCCGCGGTGGCCACCAGCTTCAGATGGAACTCCGTCGGCGCGGGCTTCGGCCAGCTCGTATCCCCGAGCCACTCCGTCACCCGCGCGCGGCCGGCCGCTGTCAGCTCGTAGACCTTGCGGTCCGGGCGATCGGTCTGGCCGACCCGCTCCGAGGTCACCAGGCCGGCCTTCTCGAGCCGATTGAGCGTCACATAGATCTGGCCGGCGTTCAGCGCCTCCGCCAGCGGGCCCAGCGCCAGCTGAAGCCGGGCGCGTAGCTGATACCCGTGAGACGCCTCCTTGGCCAGCAGCGCCAGCAAGACCTCCTGGACAACCCGCAGCTGGTAGCCCTGAAACGGCTCCTTGATCGACACGCGTGCTGCTTTTGGCACGACACCTCTTAACCGTTAGCTAGCGCGACTCTAACCGTTATCTATGGGCGTGTCAAGCTCGGCACGATCCGCTGGCCCAACGGCGCCGATGTCGCGCCGGAAACGCTGCATCTCTGGGTCGCGCGGGGACGCGACGGCGTCTCAGCGTAAGCGCGCCGTGCCCCACCACAGATGTGGCTGGCGCCGGACACTCGTGCCCGACTGAGTCCCTCGGTCGACTCAGCCTTGGCGCGCTTGGCGCGTGGCTGCGGAAATCGTCTTGGCGACGTAGATCACAGCCAACACGAAGAAAGCAGCCCCGACAACGGCCCGTACCTGATCTTCCTCGATCGGGGCGCGGTCCGCGACTGGCTGGGAGATTCCATCTGCCACCTTCTCACGCCAGCCACTCAGTCCCGCCTGTCCAAGCTCAGTCACCGTAGCCATATCCGCTCCTGGTAATCGCCGGCAGTGTCCCCCTGTTGCCCGGCGCCGACTGGCCCACTCGACGCCGAAGCAGCGTGTCCCCAATTCGGGTCGCTTCCGCGGAAGCGCTAGCCGCCCTCGAGCAGGTACTGCGCCAGCGTCTGCATCTGCTCCTCGCTCAGGCGGCCCTCGTACGAGGGCATCACGCCTGGCTGGAAGCCCTGCGCCACCTCGGCGTCCGGATCGAGCAGCGACTCGATCACGTAGTCCTCCGGCGAACCGCCCCCCTCGCCGGCGGTCGCCGCAAGGTCGTCCAGGCTTGGGCCGATGGTGCCCGTGGCGTTCGCCTTGGCGAGCGTGTGGCATCCCGCGCACCCGCCGGCGGTGAAGATCTGCTCGCCGCTGGTGGCGTTCGCCAGCCCCGCCTGCGCCAGGGCCCCCTCGTCCTGGCCCGCGCGCGCTGCGGCGAACGCGACGTACGCCGCCACGTCCCGGGCGTCGTCGCCGGTGACGAGCTCGGCCGGCATCACGCTGTTCTTGCGCGGGTTGAGGATCTGCTTGTGCACCACGCCCTCGACCGTCTCCCGGTCCATGCCGTCGGCGAGCGCCGTGCGGAAGGCCGCGTCGAGATCCGGGCCGGTCGGCCCCGCCGTGCCGGCGCGGCCGAGCACGTGGCACGACCCGCAGTGCTCCACGAACAGCGCCTTCCCGTTCGACAGGTCGGCCTCCTCGCGCCCGCACGCGGCCAGGGACAGCGCTGCGGCTGCCACGACCAGCGCCACGATCAGTAACGTTGCCGTGTTCCGGGCGAGGCTCACGGGGGCGGAACATTATCCGCTTGCGCGGCAGCGATGACCCCCTCCGCGACGCTCTCCCAGGAGTAGCGTCGCGCCGCCTCGGCGGCCAGGGCGCTCCTGGCGCGTTCCCGCTCGGCGCGGTCCAGCTTGAGCCACGCCACGAGCTTCTCGGCGATCTGGTCCACCGCCGTGGGCCCCACCTCGAACGACAGCAGCGGACGCAGCTCCTCCGGCAGCACCGGCGCAAGCGCGGCCGTCACCTCGGCCATCCCGGAGTGCCCGGCCGACAGCGGCAGCACCCCGCAGGCGGCCGCCTCGGCGGCCACCATCCCGAAGGCCTCGGGGAAGGTGCTCGGCATCACCTGCGCCTCGCAGGCCGGCAGCAGGGCCGGCAGGTCGTCGTGCTCGAGCCGGCCGGTGAAGTGCACCCGCTCGGCGGCGGCCGGTGCCGCCTCGAGCCACTCGCCGTCCGCGCGGTCGAGGAAGCTCATCAGATGCTTCAGCTCCCCCGGCGGGCCGCCCTCGAGCTGGCGGCCGCGCGCGGCGATGTCGCGCAGGTCCTCGAGGTCGCGCCGCCGCAGTGCCTCCACAAACCGGCCCAGGACCTCTCGGTAGGTGCCGAACCCGACGATCACGAGCCGCGCCTCCGGCACCCGACCCACCACGAGCGGCCAGGCCGCCATGAGCAGATCGACGCCCTTCGACACGATCAGCTTGCCAACGAAGCTCACGATCCGGTCCTGCTCCGGGTCGAGCGAGCGCAGCGCCGCCGCCGCGCCACGCTCCCCTCCCCACGTGGCGGCCTCGCCCGACTCCAGCCGGTCGGCGAGGCCGTCCAGGTCCGCCGTGCCCGGGCGGAAGGCGTGCACGTCCACGCCCGGCGGTCCGAGGCCGGTGCGGTCCGGCAGCGAAGGCTCGTCCGCCAGGACCTCCCAGAGGCTCTCGGCGGTGTGGCGCGAACCGACCAGCACCGAGGCCGCCGCGCGCACCCCCTCGAGCGCGTACGGCACGAAGCGCTCCGGATTGGGGCGCACGGTGTACTCGAGCGCGCTGCCGTGGACCTTGATGGCAAAGGGCGTGCTGTCACGAAGGCCCCGAGCGAGGATCACCGGGTTCATCACGAGGTGGTTGGCGAGAGCCACGTCGCAGGCGGGTGCGGCGCGGACGGCGGCGACGTTCGCCTCGATGTAGTGATCCAGCCCGGCGTCGGTCAGGTCCGGGTAGGGCTTGGCGTCGAAGCCGTCGTAGGTGTCGGCCACGTAGACGGGAAGGATGCGGCCGATGTCCGGGTTGTGGACCGTCACGCCCTCGGGAGCGTCCCAGTGCCGCTCCTGGCAGAGCAGGTGCACCTCGTGGCCGAGTCGGGCGAGCGCGCGCGCCAGGCTCGCGTTGTAGATGTTGCTGCCGGTGCCTCGCAGCAGGTATCCGTGAGCTATCAGGACGTTCATCTATTCTTCCCCGCCCTATGGGCCAGCGCCAGAAGTATCGCCTGCGCGCCCGCTCGGACCG
>JBKGUS010000085.1:0-6126 GCA_046462295.1 Thermoleophilaceae bacterium
ACGACCGCTTCCGGCCGGAGCACCTCGACGGCGCGGATCAACCGCTCGGTGTTCCCGGTGCCGACGGGGACGTGCACGAGGCCGAGCCGGTCGAATGACGCGAGCGCCGCGCCCGCGACGAACGGGCCGGCGTTGTAGGTCGAGACGATGCGCTGGCCCGCGACGATGCCGGAAGCGGCGTAGCTGCGGGCCGAGCCGGTCACCCAGTCGTCCAGGTCCCGCGCCGTCAGCGGGATGTAGCTCGGCGTGCCGGTGGTGCCGCTCGTGGAGTAGATGCGGACGATCTCGGCGGGCTCCGCGCAGAGGTGCGTGCCGATCGGGTTGTCCGCCGTGGCCGTCGCCTTCAGCTCGCGCTTCTCGGTGACGGGGAGCGCAGCGATGCGGTCGAGTCCGCCCGCCTCCTCGGCGGAGGACACCGCGGCGCCGTTCAGCTTCTCGCGGTAGAAGGCCGAGCGCTCGAAGAGGTAGGCGAGCTGCTCGCGGTAGGACCGGTCGTCCGCGGCGAACTGCTCCGCCCAGGGCCGCGTCTCGACCTCGGGCGCGAGCATCAGCGGGACCCGTCCTCCGGCTGCCGCTCGTACTCGATCGCCTCCTCGGCCCGGCCGGCCATGAGAAAGCCGAGCGGCAGCTGCTGCTCCTCGGCGAGGTGGGCGAGCAGCCCGGCCGTGCGCGCGAGGATCGGCACCGACTTCACCGTGGCGGACGGGAAGCCGAGGTCGAGCATGACGGCCGCGATCGGCATCGAGACGTTCATCGTGAGCGGCCTGCCCCACGCCTCGGCCGCGGCGTCGCGGAACCGGCGCGCGAGCAGCACGTGCGGCCCGGCCGCGCCGCGGGCGTCGGCCAGCTCGAGGATGCGCTCGGCGCGCGGGTCGAGCGGGCTGTGGACCGGGTGGCCGAAGCCGGGCACCCTGCCGTCGGCGGCGCGGACGGCTTGCACGGCCTCCGCGGCCACCGCGCTCGGGTCGGCGCCCGACGCCACCCGCACCTGCCCCTCCACGAGCAGCCGGGCGCACTCCTCAGAGGTGCCGAGGATCACCGGGCCGCAGCCGAGGATCCCCGCCGCCACCGCGCCGTGCAGGGAGCCGGGGTCAGCGGCGAGCGTCATGCGGGCGGCGACGTTGGTGGGCATCATCCCGTGCTCGGCGATCGCCACGAGCAGCAGATCGAGGAAGAAGCGCTGGTCCTCCGTCGGCTCCTCGCCCGTGAGGAGCAGGTGGAAGTACTCGGTGAAGCTGAGCCGGCCCATAAGGTCACCGCTGAGGTCGCGGCCCCGGATCTCCACCCTGTCGGGATAGGCCTGCGCGATGTGGCTGACGGGGTCCCCGGGCTTACCGATCTGCATGCGACGTGGCGACGCTAGCAGCCCGGAGAGCCTCCTCGGTGGCGCGGTCGGCTGGGAAGAACGACTCAATCGACAGCTCGCTGGCCGTGACCTCCACCGCCGTGCCGAAGGTGGCGATAGTGCTGATGAAGCTCAGCTCGCCCCCGTCGCTCACGAGCCGGAGCGGGACCGCGAGGTCGTGGGCCGCGTCCGTGCCGCGGGGCTCGGGGTCCGCGGGACTGGGGTAGCCGGTCAGCTCGTCCAGCAGGGCCTTCAGCGCGGGGTCGGCGGTCAACGCGATCTGGCGCCTCAGCCGCTCGAGCAGGTGGGCGCGCCACTCGCCGAGGTTGGCGATGCGCGGCGCGAGCCCTTCCGGATGGAGGCTCACACGCAGCACGTTGAGGGGCGGCTCGAGCAGCTCGGGCGCGACTCCCTTGGTCAGGAGGCCCACTGCGCTGTTCGCGGCGACCATCTCCCAGACGCCGTCCACCACCACAGCCGGGTAGGGCCCGTGGCCGTCGAGGATCTGCTGCAGGACCTGGCGGATCGGCGCCATATCGGGGTCGTCGAGGTCCCGCTGCTCGAACACCGGCGCGTGCCCGGCCGCCAGCAGCAGCCGGTTCCGCTCCCGGAGCGGCACGCTGAGCCGCTCGGTCAGGTGCAGGACCATCTCGGCGCTTGGGCGCGAACGGCCCGTCTCGACGAAGCTCAGATGGCGTGCCGACACACCGGCCTCGAGCGCCAGGTCGAGCTGGCTGAGCCGCCGGCGCAGGCGCCAGTCGCGCAACAGGGGCCCGACGCGCGTGGAGGCCACTGCCTGGTTCATGGCGCGGACGTTAGTGCCGGCATCGCCGCGCCACACCTACCTCCGAGGTAACGAGGACTAGGGTCGCCGGTAGACCAGGGTCAGCACCCCGTCGCCCACCGTGTTCGCCTCTGCCAGCTTGAGCGGCTTCTTCGCGCTCGTGTCGCCGAACAGCCGCTTCCCGTAGCCGAGCACGACTGGGAACACCATCAGCCGGAGCTCGTCGACCAGGTCCTCCTCGATGAGGGTCTGCACCAGCTGGCCGCTGCCGTGCACGATCAGGTGGCGCTCGTGACTGTCGCGCGCCTCGGCCACCGCCTTCGGGATGTCGCCCTGGAGCACGGTGGTCTCGCCCCACTGCGGGTCCTCGATGGTCGACGACACCACGTACTTCGGGATGTTGTTGAACTTGTCCGCGAACTCGCCCTCGCGGGACGACCACGACCGGGCGAAGGCCTCGTAGGTGCGGCGGCCGAGCAGCATCGCGTCGGCGTCCATCGTCTCACCGGTCTTGAAGGCGTTGCCCTCCTCGCCGCGATCGAACTCGAAGCTCCAGGCGCCTCTCTCGAAGTTGTCGTCCCCTCCAGGCGCCTCCATCACGCCGTCGAGCGAGACGAACTCGGTTACCCAGATGCTGCCCATGCTTTCTCTCCTTTGTCCGAGGGCGGGTTACTATATCCAAGCACCTCCTTGTCAAAGGAGTAGCTTGGCTCACGAGGACGACACGCTCAGCGCCACCTTCGCCGCACTCTCCCACCCCACGCGGCGCGGTATCCTGGCGCGCCTGTCCGAGGGCGAGGCGACGGTGAACGAGCTGGCGGCGGGGTTCCCGATCACCGGACAGGCCGTGTCGCAGCACCTGCAGGTGCTCGAGCGCGCCGGCCTGATCGAGCGCGGGCGCCACGGGCAGCTGCGCCCCTCGCGGCTGGTGGGCGACCCGCTCGCCGAGGCGGTCGAGTGGCTGCTCGGCTACCGCCGCTTCTGGGAGCACAGCTTCGACCGGCTGGACGAGCGGCTCGCGGGCGACGAGACTCCCGCGGATGACTGACCGGTATGCGTTCGCCATCAAGCGCGTCTTCGACGCGCCGCGCGAGCGCGTCTGGAAGGAGTGGACCGACCCCGAGAGCTTCGCCGACTGGTTCGGCGGCCCGGATGGCGTCGTCCCCCTGTCGAGCGTGTCGATGGACGTCCGCCCGGGCGGCGCATGGAGAATGACGATGTACGCCGGGCCCGGGCGGCGCGAGATCCACTGGTGGGGCGAGTTCCGCGAGATCGTGGAGCCCGAGCGGCTGGTGTTCACGATCTCGGACCGTCCCGACGCCTACGCGCTGATCACGGTCGAGCTCACGGACCTCGGCGACAGCCGCACGGAGATGTCGTTCGAGCAGAGCGGCGAAGGGCGACCCGAGCAGTACGAGCGGGCGAAGGAGGGCTGGGGCAGCTTCTTCGACCGGATGGACGAGCGGCTGGCGGGGGGCTGACACCGCCCCCCGCAGGCGGCGGATCAGACCAGCGCCTCCTCACGCACCTGCGTGAGGCGGAAGTGGTTGCCCGACGGGTCGCGGAACGACGAGTCGATCCCGTAGGGCACCTCGTGCGGGGCTTCGACGAACTCGACGCCGCGGCCGGTGAGCTCCTCGTAGGCCGCCTGGCAGTCGTCGGTGGCGAGGAACACGGCGCCGGCGAAGCCCTTCGCCATGACCTCCCGCACCTGCTTCTGGGTCTCGTCGTCCATCACCGGCGCGCCGGGGATGGCCATCAGTGCGATCGTGACGTCGTCCTGGCCAGCCGGCCCGACCGTGAGCCAGCGGAAGTTCCCGAGCTCCGGGACGGTGACGTCGGAGCGCACCTGCATCCCCAGCTTGCGGGTGTAGAACTCGAGGGCCTCGTCCTGGTCGTGCACCCACAGCTGGGCGCTTGAGATCTTCATCATCGGGGGTCTCCTGAGCTTTCGGGTCTGCGGTCGCCCGTCAAGCTACGTGCGCTTCGCGCCGCTGTCTTCTCGAAACGTGCGGTGTTGCGGGCGCCCATGGATACGCGCCATGCACGGCGGGATTCGCGCCAGGTATGCGGCGGGCGGGAAGGTGGCGCGGTAAGCGGTGGGCGACATGCCGAAGGTGCGCGTGAAGCTCGTGGTGAACGAGCCGACGCTGGTCAGGCCGACCGCGAGGCAGATCTCGGCGACCGGGTTGTCGGTGGTGCGCAGGAGCGCCGCGGCGCGCTCGAGCCGGCGGGTCAGAAGATAGGCGTGCGGCGACTCGCCGAAGGCGCGCCGGAACTCGCGACTGAAGTGTGCGCGGGACAGTCCGGCCGCACCGGCGAGGTCATCCACCCCAAGCGGCTCGAAATAGCGGGCGTCGGCCAGGTCCTTGGCGCGGAGCAGATGACGCGCGGGCGGGACGAAGGCCATGAGCTCAGCGCACCGTGTAGACCCCGGTTGGCACGTCGTGGTAGCCCTTCATCCCGACCGTCACGGCCAGCTCGCTGCGCGGTTCCTCGCCGGCGGCGACGAGGTCGAGCGCATGGCGGAAGTCCCAGCGCGGCGACCAGCCGAGCTCCTCGCGCGCCCGGGCGTTGTCGTACACGCGGTCGATGCTCGGGAACATCGACCAGCCCCGCTCGGCGTAGATCTCCTCGTAGTCGGGGAAAAGTCGCCGCACGACCGTCGGCGCGTCCGCGCGCAGCTCGGCCAGGTCGTCGCGCGCGAACGGCGTGGTGGCGCTCACGATGTACCTGCCGAAGCCGATCTCTCCGGCCCGTTCGAGCGCGAGGCGGTGCGCGCTCGCCATGTCCTCGATGTCGCCGCGGCGGTAGAGGAGCTCGTTCAGCTTGACGTTCGCGTCGGGGTAGCCGTTGCGGATGTCGTCGCGGTCGTCGCCCTCCGGGAAGAAGCGGGACGTGCGCAGGATCAGGCACGGCAGGCCGTGGTCCCGGTGGACGAGCTCGCAGAGGTCCTCCGCCGCGGTCTTCGTGGCTCCGTAGATGTTGCGGGGCACGTGCGCCACGGCCTCGTCGATCCAGGCGGCGGGCTCGCTCGGCCCCGGAGACAGGGCGCGCCCGAAGGCGCTCGTGGTGCTCGTGAAGACGAAGCTCTGGACGCCGGCGGCGACCGCCTCCTCGAGCAGGTTGAGCGTGCCGGTGATGTTGGTGTCGACGAAGTCCTGGCGCGTGTGCGAGCCGACGTGCGGCTTGTGGAGCGTGGCGGCATGGAGCACGGCGTCCATGCCGGCCATGCTGCGGCGCACGAAGGCGCGGTCGGCGATCGAGCCGACCGCGCTCGTGTGCGCGGACTCGAGCACGTCGAGACCGACGACCTCGATGCCCTCGGCGCGGAGCACTCGGACGAGCGCCTCGCCGAGGTGGCCGGAGCTGCCTGTGACGAGGACCCGCATGGCCCCAGACACATAGCAGCCGTGCCGCTCAGCCGGCGTTCACCGCGGCGCGCGACCGGGCCCGGCGAATCGCTTCGGCCTCCATGCCGTCGACATCCACGACCCTGTCCCGCCCTGTCGCGCCGAACGACCGAGACGCGGCCGGGCGCGATGCCCAGCCGCTTTGCGAGCAGCTTCCGCACGGCGTCGTTTGCCTTTCCCTCGACGGGGGGAGCCGTGACGCGGACCATCAGCACGCCGGCGCGCTCGCCGCCGATCTCGTCCTTCCGGGCGCGGGGCTGAACCCTGACCGCGATCCGCGCCATGCCGCTACCGGACCGGAGGCACGCGACGCGCGCGCACCGCCTCCATGCCTCCTGCGGCCTCCAGGGCGTCGAGCAACCCTCGCCGCAGGGTCGCGACCCGGCGCGGCCCCAGCCTCTCGGCGAGCAGCTCCGCCACCTCGGCGCGCGCCATGCGGGTGTCCTCGATCGCCTCGCGGCCGCGCTTCGACAGGCCCACGCGGCGGACGCGAGCTCGAGGACGGCCGGCTCCTGGGGTGGGTGGGCACGAGGCCGTCGCGCCTCAAGCGGGAGAGCCTCGGATTCTCGGGGTTCGCGTCGTGC
>JBKGUS010000086.1:0-3088 GCA_046462295.1 Thermoleophilaceae bacterium
GCTCGTCTGCGGCACCGGCTACACGGGCGAGGACGGCTGCGAGCTGCTGCTTCCGCCCGATGGCGCCGCCACCGTCTGGGACGCCCTGCTCGAGCGCGGCGTGCGTCCCGCCGGCCTCGGCGCGCGCGACACGCTCCGCCTCGAGGTCTGCTTCCACCTGTACGGCAACGACCTGTCCGAGGACCGCAACCCGATCGAGGCCGGCCTGGGCTGGTGCTGCAAGCTCGACACCGGCTTCATCGGCGCGGACGCGCTGCGCGAGGTGGAGCCCGAGCAGACGCTCGTCCCGTTCGCCTTCACCGGCCCCGGCATCCCGCGCCAGGGCAACCCCGTGAACGCCCCCCACGGCGAAGGCGTGGTGACGAGCGGCAGCCTGTCGCCGTGCCTCGAGACCGGCATCGGGATGGCGTACGTTCCATTGGAGGACCGCGAGCCGGGTACGGAGATCGAGGTGGACGTGCGCGGCAAGCTGCGCCGGGCCGAGGTGCGCAGGAGACCCTTGTACGAACGGAAGGAGACAAGTGGCTGAGGCCAGCTATCCCGAGGACCTCAAGTACCACGCCGAGCACGACTGGGCGCGGATCGACGGCGAGGAGGCCACGTTCGGGATCACCTGGTACGCCCAGGACGCCCTCGGCGAGGTGGTCTTCTTCGACCCGCCCGAGCCCGGCGCCCAGGTGACGAAGGACGAGGCCTACGCCGAGGTGGAGTCGGTGAAAGCGGTGTCGGACGTGTTCGCGCCGCTGTCCGGCGAGATCATCGAGGTGAACGAGGCGCTGGCCGACTCGCCCGAGAAGATCAACGAGGACCCGTACGGCGAGGGCTGGCTCGTGAAGGTCAGGCTGAGCGAGCCGTCCGAGGTGGACATGCTGCTCGACGTGAGCGCCTACCAGGAGCTTCTTTGAGCCGATACACGTCGGTAACCGACCAGGACCTCGAGGCGATGCTCGGGGCCATCGGCGCCGGCTCGCTCGACGACCTGTTCGCCGACATCCCCGACTCGGTCCGGCTGGACCGGGCGATCGACCTGCCCCGCGGCCGCTCCGAGCAGGACGTGAACGACCACCTGAGCGCGCTCGCCGCCCGCAACCGCCACTGCGACGCCGAGGTCAGCTTCCTGGGCGCCGGGATGTACGACCACTACGTCCCGGCGCTGATCGACAACCTGCTCTCGCGCTCCGAGTTCCTCACGCCGTACACGCCCTACCAGCCGGAGATCTCGCAGGGCGGCCTGCAGGTGATGTTCGAGTTCCAGACCGCCATCTCCGAGCTGACCGGCCTCCCCGTGGCGAACGCGTCCGTGTACGAAGGCCCCAGCGCCGTGGCGGCCGCGGGCTACCTGGCGAAGCTCGAGACGCGCCGCACCCGGCTCGTGACGACACGCGGCCTGCACCCGCACTCGCGCGCCGCGCTGCGCACGCACGCCGCCGGCTACGGGATGACCGTCGACGAGGTGCCGCTCACCGCGGAGGGCGCCACCGACGCCGGCGCGCTTGCCGAGGCCGTCGACGACGACACCGCCGCCGTATTCATGCAGCAGCCGAACTTCCTCGGCACCGTCGAGGAGCTGGGCGAGCTGGCCGAGGCCGCCGGGCGCACCGGGGCGGTCGTGGTGTGCGCCGCGGACCCGCTGCCGCTGGGCATCCTCAAGCCGCCCGGCGAGCAGGGCATCGACATCTGCGTGGGCGAGGGACAGACGCTCGGCAACCGGCTCGACTTCGGCGGTCCGTCGTTCGGCTTCTTCGCGGCGAGCGAGCGCTTCCTTCGGAAGATGCCGGGGCGGATCGCGGGGGAGACGGTCGACGTCGACGGCAGGCGCGGCTTCGTGCTGACGCTCCAGACGCGCGAGCAGCACATCCGGCGGGAGAAGGCCACGCACAACATCTGCACGTCGCAGGCGTTGAACGCGCTTGCCGGGGTCGTCTACCTATCGTGGCTCGGAAAGCGCGGCCTGGTCGAGCTCGCCGAGCTGATGTTGCGCCGCACGCACTACGCGCGCGTGGCGCTGGGCCTCGAGCCCATCAATCCCGGCCCGGTCGTACGGGAATTCGCCGTGCGCGTGCCGGACCTCGACGGCCTATTCGAGCGGGCCCGGGCCGAGGGGATCAACCCGGGGTTTCGGCTCGGCCGCGAGTACCCGGAGTACGAGGACGGGCTGCTCGTCGCGATCACCGAGCGCCGCACGCGCGAGCACATCGACAGGCTCGCCGCGCTCGTGCACGCGCGAGAGGGCGTGGTTGCTTGATCGACGAGACCCTCACGATCTTCGAGCAGTCCCGCGAGGGGCGCCGCGCCTTCGTGGCCCCGGACGCCGGCGTGCCCGAGGTGCCCATGGACGAGCTGCTGCCCGCGTCGCAGCGCCGAGAGCGTGCCGCGGACCTGCCCGAGGTCTCCGAGCCCGAGCTGGTGCGCCACTACGTGACGCTCTCCTCGAAGAACTTCCACCTCGACGAGGGCTTCTACCCGCTCGGCTCGTGCACGATGAAGCACAACCCGAAGTTGCACGAGCGGGTTGCGGCTCTCCCCGGGCACGCACGCCTCCACCCGCTTCAGGATCCCGAGTACGCCCAGGGCGCGCTGGAGCTCATGTGGCGGCTTCAGCGCGCGCTGGCGGAGATCGCCGGACTGCCGCACGTGTCGCTCCAGCCGAGCGCGGGCTCCCACGGCGAGCTGGCCGGGCTGCTTCTGACCCGCGCCTACCACGAGGACCGAGGAGAGCACCGCACGAAGGTGCTGACGCCCGACACCGCGCATGGCACCAACCCCGCGACCGTGACGATGGCCGGCTACCAGGTCGTCAAGGTCGGCACGGACGGCGACGGCGGCGTCGACGTGGACGACCTCCGGGAGAAGACGGGCGATGACGTGGCCTGCCTGATGCTCACCAACCCGAACACGCTGGGGCTGTTCGACCGCAACATCGAGGAGATCGCCGCGGTGGTGCACGACGCCGGCGCGACGCTCTACTACGACGGCGCCAATCTCAACGCGGTGATGGGCGTGGCCCGGCCCGGCGACATGGGCTTCGACATAGTCCACTTCAACCTCCACAAGACGTTCACGCAGCCGCACGGAGGGGGCGGGCCCG
>JBKGUS010000087.1:0-5670 GCA_046462295.1 Thermoleophilaceae bacterium
TCCACCTGCGAGCCCTCCTACTACCGCTGGACGCAATGGCTGTTCCTGCGCCTCTACGAGCGCGGCCTCGCCTACCGCAAGGAGGCCACGGTCAACTGGTGCCCGAATGACGCCACCGTCCTCGCCAACGAGCAGGTGGTCGACGGCCGCTGCGAGCGCTGCGGCACGGTCGTCGAGGCGCGCTCGCTCGAGCAGTGGTTCTTCAAGATCACCGACTACGCCGACCGCCTCCTCGAGGACCTGAAGACGATCGACTGGCCCCGGCACGTCGTGACGATGCAGGAGAACTGGATCGGCCGCTCCGAGGGCGCCGAGGTGATCTTCCGCTGCGAGGAGCTCGGCATCGACTACCCGGTCTTCACGACCCGGCCCGACACGCTCTTCGGTGCGACCTTCTTCGTGATGGCGCCCGAGCACCCGGACGTGTTCCGGCTGAACGACTCGCCCGAGGTCCACGCCTACGTGAACCACGCCCTGAACGAGTCAGTCGAGGAGCGCGGCGCCGAGCACAAGCAGAAGACCGGCGTCCCGCTCGGCCGGACCGTCACGAACCCGGTGACCGGCGAGCAGATCCCGATGTACGTGGCCGACTACGTGCTGATGGAGTACGGCACCGGCGCGATCATGGCCGTGCCCGCGCACGACCAGCGCGACTACGACTTCGCGCAGGCCTTCGACCTCGAGATCCGCCAGGTGGTGGCGCCCACCGAAGGCGAGCCGGCGCCGGAGGACGAGGCGTTCCTCGGCCACACCGAGAACGAGCGCCTGGTGAACTCGGAGCAGTTCACCGGGATGTCCTCACCCGAGGCCAAGCGGGCGATCACCGCTTGGCTCGAGGAGCGAGGCATCGGCAACCCCGCCGTGAGCTACCGGCTGCGCGACTGGTTGCTGTCGCGGCAGCGCTACTGGGGTTGCCCGATCCCGATCCTCTACTGCGACTCCTGCGGGATGCTGCCCGTGCCGGACGACCAGCTGCCGGTCGAGCTCCCCGACGTGCGGGACTACGCGCCGAAGGGCCGCTCGCCGCTGGCGGCCGCCGAGGACTGGGTCCGCACCACCTGCCCGCAGTGCGGCGGCGAGGCCCGGCGCGAGACGGACACGATGGACACGTTCGTCGACTCGTCCTGGTACTTCCTGCGCTACTGCGACCCGGACAACGACGAGGCGCCCTTCGACCGCGAGGTGCTGAAACGCTGGATGCCGGTCGACCAGTACATCGGCGGCGTGGAGCACGCGATTCTGCACCTGCTCTACGCGCGCTTCTTCGTCAAGGCGCTGACCGACATGGGCTACCTCGACGTGCAGGAGCCGTTCGCCCGGCTCTTCACGCAGGGGATGATCCTGCGCGACGGCGACAAGATGTCGAAGTCGAAGGGCAACGTCGTGTCGCCGCAGGACATCGTGGAGCGCTACGGCGCTGACACGGCGCGCTGCTACATCCTCTTCATCGGGCCGCCGGAGAAGGACGCCGACTGGTCCGACTCCGGGGTGGGCGGGGTGCACCGCTTCCTGTCGCGGCTGTGGACCGCCGCGCAGGAAGCGCCCGAGGGCTCGGTGGAGCCGGAGGGCGACCCGTCCGAGCTGCTCCGCAAGGCGCACTGGGCGATCGACCGGGTGACGCGCGACATCCAGATGAACTTCGGCTTCAACACCGCGATCGCGGCCGTCATGGAGCTGGTGAACGAGGTGTACCGCCGGCGCGACTCGGCGCCGGCGTCGCACGTGCGCTTCGCGATCGCGACGGCCGGGTCGCTGATCTTCCCCTTCGCGCCGCACCTCGGCGCGGAGATCTACGAGTCGATGACGGGCGCGCGGGTCTGGGAGGAGCCGTGGCCGGAGGCGGAACGGACGCTGCTGGCGCGGGACATGTTCGAGCTCGTGGTGCAGATGAACGGGAAGCTCGTGGACCGGATCACCGCACCCTCGGAGGCGTCGCGTGAGCAACTGGAGGAGATCGCACGCGGCTCCGGTAAGCTCGCCGCTCGCCTGAACGGGAGGCAGATCGTCAAAGCGATCGTCGTACCCGGCAAGCTCGTCAACTTCGTGGTGAGGTGAACGCCGTGCCCAGACGGACGCAGCTCGCCGTCGGACCGCTCGTCGCGGCCGTAGGCGCCGTGCTCCTGATCGTCAGCCTGTTCCTCGACTGGTACGAGGGGCTCACCGGCTTCACGGTCTTCGAGTTCATTGACCTGCTGCTCGTGCTGCTCGCGCTTACCACGATCGCCTCACTGGCGGGCGGGCTCGGGCTCGTGAAGCCGGCGCCCTCGCCGGCGGTGTCGCTGGCCGTCGCCCTCTTCACGATCTTCGTCGTGCTGAGCCAGATCATCAACGACCCACCCGCCGCGGTCGGCCCGGGCGGGCCGGATCAGGACATCGGCATCTGGCTGGGGCTGTCGGGTGCGGCGCTGATGGTGGCCGGGGCAGTGCTCGGCTACGCGAGCATCTCGCTGGCGTTCGAGCCGCGCTCGCGCGGGTCCGACCGCGACGCGACCGACGTCACCTCGCCCTCGCCGCAGGCCCGGCCCGGGCCGGAGCCCGGGCGTCCCGTGGCGGACGACGACCCCACGCGGCCGCTCTCCGATCCGGCCGCCCCGCGCCGGCCGGACGATCCCGGACGGTCCTGAGCGACGCCCGGTACGTCGCCGTCGTAGGGCCCGGAGACGCCACTCCCGACCAGGAGGCCGTTGCGGAGGAGGTCGGTCGGTTGCTGGCACGGCGCGGCGCGGTGCTCGTCTGCGGCGGGCTGGGCGGCGTGATGGAGGCGGCGTGCCGCGGCGTCCGAAGCGAGGGCGGCACGGCGGTGGGCATCCTGCCTGGGCTGGACCGAAGCGCCGCCAACCCGCACGTGTCGGTCGTCGTGCCGACGGGACTCGGCGAGGCGCGCAACGCCCTGGTGGTGCGGGCGGCCGACGCGCTCATCGCCGTGGGCGGGGCCTACGGCACCCTGTCCGAGATCGCCCTGGCGCTGAAGGCCGGCAAGCAGGTGATCGGGCTCGGCACCTGGGAGATCGACGGCGTCGAGCGGGCCGAGGGGCCCGAGGCGGCCGTCGATTCGGCGCTCACCTAGACTCGCCGCCCTCATCGGAGGCCAGGCCGACACCCCCTACCTCGACGCGCTGCGGGAATTCGCCCGCCGCGATCCCGCGCGCCTGCACGTGCCCGGCCACAAGGGCGGCGCGGGCGCCGACGCGCGGCTCGTGGAAGCCGTCGGCCGGGAGGCGCTGGCGCTCGATATCCCCGCGCTGATGTGGGGGATCGACGTGGGGCTCGAGCCCACGCCGTTCGAGCAGTCACAGCGCCTCGCGGCCGAGGCGTGGGGGGCGCGGCGCACGTGGTTCCTCGTGAACGGGGCGTCGCAGGGCAACCACGTGGCGCTGATGACCCTCGCCCACCTGGGTGAGGAGGTGGTGGTGCAGCGGAACGCGCACTCGAGCACGATCGACGCGCTGGTGCTCTCGGGGCTGCGGCCGGCGTTCGTGGCGCCAGAGCTCGACCCGGAGCTGCACATCGCGCATTGCATGACGCCGGAGGCGCTCGAGTGGGCGCTGGCCGAGCGGCCGGATGCGGTGGGCGCTACCGTGGTGTCGCCGACCTACTTCGGGGCGGTGGCCGACGTTGGCGCTCTGGTCGAGGTGGCACACGCGCGCGGAGTGCCGCTGATCGTGGACGAGGCGTGGGGCGCGCATCTGGCGTTCCACGAGGACCTGCCCACGCACGCACTGGCGCTGGGCGCAGACCTCGTGGTGTCGAGCATCCACAAGATCGTGGGGAGCCTCACGCAGTCGGCGATGGTCCACCTGGGGCACGGCACGCTCATCGACGCGGATGTGGTGGACCGCTGCGTGACGGTGCTCGAGTCGACGAGCCCGAACGCGCTGCTGTCGGCGTCCCTGGACTCGGCGCGGCGGGCGGCGGCGGTCGACGGGCCGGTGCTGCTGGGAGAGACGCTGCGGGGGCTCGCCGCGACCCGTGAGGCGGTGCGCGAGGTGCCCGGGCTCGACGTACTCGACTCGCGGCTGGCCCGGCAGCCGGGCGTGTTCGCGTACGACCCGCTGCGGCTGGCGATCGACGTGCGCGGCACGCGGACGAGCGGCTACGAGCTGGCGCGGCTGATTCGCGAGCGCGACGACGTGCACGTGGAGCTGGCCGGCGAGAACGTGCTGGTGGCGGTGTTCGGGATGGGGGAGGGCGTGGAGGCGGCCGGCGAGCGGCTGGTGGCGGCGCTGGCCCGGGCGGTGGAGACGCTGCGGGCCGAGGAGCGCGACCCGGATGCGGAGGCGTTCGCGCCGCCGCCGCCCTGGGGCGAGCTCGTGATGACGCCGCGCGAGGCCTTCCTGGGACCGCAGGAGGTGGTACCGGTGGGAGAGGCGGTGGGGCGCGTGGCGGCGGAGTCGCTGGCCGCGTACCCGCCCGGGATCCCGAACGTGCTGCCGGGCGAGCGGCTGAGCGCGGAGACGCTCGAGTACATCCGGCAGGCGCTGGCCCACGGGGGCTCGCTGCGGGGGGCGAGCGACCGGGCGCTGCGGACCCTCCGCGTTGTGCTCGAGCGCTAGCTACGGGCGACCCGCTCGCGGCGAATCGCCTGCATCAGGCAGTGCGCGCCACCACCCCCCAGGGTGAACATCGAGAGCTCGGGGTCGTAGACGGTGAGCCCGAGGGCACGCAGCCGCTCGTTCAGGTCCTTCGACTCGGCCGTCGAGAGCACGCGGTCGTCTCCGAGCGCCACTCCGTTCACGCCGAGCTTCAGGGCAGCCTGCAGCGTCACCGGAACGATCTCGACCCCCTTGCCCTTCAGCCATTCCACGAACCCGCTGCCGATCTGCTCCACGCAGACGGCCGCAAGCTTCTCCCCGAGCATCGCGGCCAGCACGTCGATGTGAAGGAAGTGCGACGGAATGCGCTCAACTCGCACCTCCCAGCCCTCGGCCTCGAGCCAGCCGGCGACCTGGCGGGCGGCCTTCTCCTGCGTGCGCTCCTCTCCCGTGCCGATCGCGACGACGCCGGGCTCGACGATCATGAAGTCGCCGCCCTCGAAGGAGCCGGCGGTGACCATGTGCTTGATGGGGATGTCGCGGGCCTGGTAGAAGCGGATGACGGCGGCGTACTCGCCGCGGCGCCACCACTGGGCGGGCTGGGTGACGATGGGCCCGTCGGCGACGTTGATGCTCGAGTCGCGGGCAAAGACCTGGTAGGGCAGGTTGGGATCGGGCTCGAGGAGGTGGACGTTCACGCCGGCCTCCTCGTACACCGAGACCATCTCGGCGTGCTGCTGCTTGGCGTCCTCGGGGCTGAACGTGAGACCGCTCTCGAGCGTCGCGCGCGCGATGGAGCTGGCGGGGAGCCAGTGGAAGTTGTCCGGCGGGCAGAGGAGGACGTCGAGGAGGCGCCCGTACTCGGAGTCGACGCCCCAGGCGGGCTCGGCGCGCGTGGTCGCTTCCATCGTCGGGTATCACCTTTCGTCGTGGACACCGGGCCAGGTGGAGAGAGTATGAGGCGAGGCTGTCGCCGGCCGCATGGTGAGGCCGTGCGCGGGGTGGGGCGGCGATGAGCGACGTCGTCCGCCGCCGCGTGGTCGTCCACGGGCACGTCCAGGGCGTCTTCTTCCGCGACACCACGCGTCGGGAGGCCTCGCGCCGGGGCGTCGCGGGGTGGGTCACGAACCGGCCGGAC
>JBKGUS010000088.1:0-4616 GCA_046462295.1 Thermoleophilaceae bacterium
GCGCTCCGCGAGATCGATCCCGGCCACGCCGGCGCCCCGGTGGATCCGCTGCGCGCCGTGTTCGTGGGCGACGACATCGAGCGCAAAGGCCTTCCCGTCCTCCTGGAGGCCGTGCAGCTGCTCGACGGCGAGATCGAGCTCGACGTGCTGACGAGCAACCACGTGCCTCCCGCCGCCTACACCCGTGTCCACCACGGGGTTGCGACGGGCAGCCCGGAGTTCGTCGAGCTCCTGTCGAAGGCCGACGTGCTGGTCCTGCCAACCCGCGCGGACGCGGTCCCCTGGGTGATCATCGAGGGCATGGCGGCGGGTCTGGCCGTGGTCAGCACCCCGGTAGGCGCAATCCCCGAGCTCGTCGGCGAGGCGGGGATCATCATCCCGCCGGGCGACCCCGAAGCGCTGGCCATGCAGCTCGCCGGGCTGGCGGCCGACGACGCAACCTGCCGCCGGCGCGCCCTCGCCGCGCGGCGGCGCGCCGAGGAGCGCTATGACGCGAGCCGCCAGCTGCCGAAGCTGCTCGACGTCATGCTCGAGGCCGCTGCATGAGGTCGAGGAAGTCGCGCACCTTCTGCTCGCTCTCGCCGTCCAGGCCGCGCTTGACCGTGTGGACCGCTGCCGGCCGTATCTCCGCCAGCCGCTCGAGCGACAGGGGCATGCTGTTCGGCCTGGACTGGATGGTCGGCTCAAGCGTCGCCGGGCGGAAGCCGACCGCGCGCACGAACATGGAAAGGACAACGTCGTCGTACAGCACCGTCTCGAGCTGCGGCCGCCAGCGCAGCAGCCCAAACTCCCGGAGCGCCTCGAGCACGGCGCGGGCCAGCACGTACACCCCGCCCTGCACGTGCTCCCCGGGCCGGTAGCCGTTGGCCTGCGCGGCCTCCCACGCCTCCCCGAAGCGGCGGTCGGCCGCCGCCTCCCGCTCCATGATCGGCACGAGCCAGGCAAAGCGGTGCTCGTCGTGCTCGGCCTCGGCGCCGCTCAGATAGCTGCCAGCCATGCCGACCTCGGGCTCCCGCTCGAAGCAGGCGCGCGCCTCGGCGAACACCCCTGGGCGCAGCACCATCGCGTCCGTGTCGATCTTCAGCAGCACGTCGAACTCGTAGCGCTCGAGCGCGAGCGCGAAGGACTCAAGCAGGAGACGGAGGAGGCCTGTGGGGTAGCCGCGCGGGCGCCAGCGCCCGCTCACGTCCACGCGAGGATCGCGCTCCAGCTGCCGCAGGTCCGCCGCTGTGACGTCGTCTACGACGAGCAGCCGGCAATCCGGCTCGTGGCGCAGTAGAGCCTGCGACATCGCGTGCAGCCGGGCCGTCTCCCCGGGCCCGACCGAGGTGTAGGCGAGATTGCCCGAATCGGGTCGGCCACCTGGGCGGCCGGACAGCCGGCGCCGCAGCGTGACCGGTGCGGCGCGCAGCATCCGCCTCACGGTGGGATGGCGGATCATCCGAATGAGCCACCCGCATAAGGGCGAGGAGAAGCCGGGGCCCGCGCCCCACGGTCGATCTGCACGCCCACATCTTGCCCGGTACGTCGGCTGCGGCCGGGCACGCGGGCGCTTCCGCGGCGTCCTCGCGACGATCTGTGTCGTGCGGTTCGGCGGCTTCTAGCCTTCGGACCTGCGAGGCACCAAGACCGCCCGCTTGAACTCGGCCACGAGTGTGCCGTCCTGCTTGTAGACACGGGTGTGAACCTTGACCACGCCGCGATCGGGCTTCGACTGCGACGGGCGCACCTCCAGCACCTCGGACTCGCAGAACAGCGTATCGCCGTGGAACACCGGCGCCGGGTGGGAGAGCTCCTCCGTGGCCAGGTTGGCGATCGCCTTGCCGGACACGTCGCCCACCGACATCCCGAGCGCCAGCGAGTAGACGAGCGGGCCCACGACCACGTTGCGCCCCTGCTGCGACTCGCCCGCGTACACGTCGTTGATGTGCAGTGGGTGGTGATTCATCGTGAGGAGGCAGAAGAGGTGGTCGTCGGCCTCGGTCACGGTCTTCGCGGGCCAGTGCTTGTAGACGGCCCCCGACCTCGAACTCCTCCAGGTAGCGCCCGTATGGACGTGCGCCGGAAGCCTCGCGCTCTGCCTGGCTGGTCTCGATGCCCTGCATCTCGGTCCGTGTCATGGGCCGCGGAACTCTAACCGCAGGTAGCCTTCTGCGCCCAATGCGGAACCCCAGAGACTTCTTCAAGCCGCTGGCCATCGACGCCCCCGAGCCGCTGCGTGAGATCCCGGTGGGGCCCTCGCGCATGATCCATTTCCTCGACTTCTCGAACGAGAAGATGGCGGCTAAGGCGCCGCACATCGCCCGTACTACCGACATCCTGCTGGGCAACCTCGAGGACGCCGTGCCGGTCGAGCGCAAGGAGGCGGCGCGTGAGGGGCTGATCCGGGTGGCGCTGGAGGCCGACCTCGGCGAGACCGCGCTCTGGACCCGCGTGAACAGCCTCGAGAGCCCCTGGGTGCTGGACGACCTGACCCGCCTGGTCACGGAGATCGGCGACAGGCTCCAGGTGATCATGGTGCCCAAGGTCGAGGGCGCCTGGGATATCCACTACGTCGACCGGCTGCTCGCGCAGCTGGAGGCCAAGGCGAAGCTCGAGCGTCCATTGCTCGTGCACGCGATCCTCGAGACCGCGCAGGGGGTCGTGAACCTCGAGGAGATCGCCACCGCTAGCCCGCGCATGCAGGGCATGAGCTTCGGGCCGGCGGACCTGGCCGCCTCGCGGCGCATGAAGACCACGCGCGTGGGTGGCGGTCACCCCGGCTACCGCGTGATCGAGGACCCGCACCCTGACGATCCCGAGGCCCCGCGCGCCACGGCGCAGCAGGACCCGTGGCACTACTCGATCGCCCGTATGGTGGACGCCTGCGCCAGCGCGGGGATCCTCCCGTTCTACGGGCCGTATGGCGACATCCGGGACACCGCCGGCTGCGAGGCCCAGTTCCGCGCCGCGTTCCTGCTCGGCTGCGTCGGCGCCTGGTCGCTGCACCCGGTTCAGATCGAGATCGCCAAGAAGGTCTTCTCACCCGATCCCGAGGAGGTCGCGTTCGCGCGGAGGGTGATCGAGGCGATCCCTGACGGCCGCGGCGTCCACATGATCGACGGCAAGATGCAGGACGACGCCACCTGGAAGCAGTGCAAGGTGATGGTCGACCTCGCGGAGCAGCTGGCCGCGAAGGACCCTGAGCTCGCAGAGGCGTACGGCTTCAGCCACGCACACGCATGAGGTTCTTCGAGTACGAGGCGCGCGAGATCGTCCGGCGGGCCGGCATCCCGGTCACCGACTTCGGCTTCGCCACGACCGCGGACGAGGCCCGGGCGGTGGCCGAGCGGATCGGCGGCGCTACCGTCATCAAGTCCCAGGTCCTCACCGGCGGTCGCATGAAGGCGGGGGGCGTGAGGTTCGCGGAGGATCCCGACGAGGCCGCCGAGCACGCCGAGGCCATCCTCGCGCTCGAAATCAACGGACACGTGCCGCGGGGAGTCCTGGTCGACCCACGGGCGGAGGTGAAGCAGGAGTACTACGCCGGCGTGGTCTGGGACGGGCTGCGCAAGCGGCCGGTGATGATCTTCTCGCCGGTCGGCGGGATCGACATCGACCAGGTCGCCGAGGATCAGCCCGACAAGGTCGGCCGCCGTCACTTCTCAACGATCCAGCCGTTCAGTGACTTCATGGCCAAGGAGGCGATCGCCTCGTCCGGGGTGACGGGCCGCGCGCTGACGCGGATCACGCCGATCCTGTCCCGGTTGGCGCGCCTCTTCCTCGAGCGCGACATGACGCTCGCCGAGATCAACCCGTTGGGCGAGCTGGAGGACGGCTCTTTGGTGGCGCTCGACGCCCACATGGACATGGAGAACGAGGCGCGGCAGCGCCAGAGGGTGCTCCTGGCAGAGCTCGGCGTGCGCGACGAGGAGACTCGCCAGGCCCGCGAGCCCACGCCGTTCGAGCTGGCCGGCGAGGAGGTGGATGGGATGGACCACCGCGGAGTGGCCGGCAACGTGACGGAGTTCGACGGCAACCTTGGCCTCGTCATCGGGGCCGGTGGCGGCTCGCTGACCCTGTTCGATGCCGTGCGCGCCCACGGCGGCCAGCCCGCGAACTACTGCGAGATCGGCGGCAACCCATCCGTGCGCAAGGCGTGCGGCCTCGCCAAGTTGGTGCTGGAGAAGCCCGGCGTCGACAAGATCGCCGTGATGATGTCGATCGTCTCCAACACGAGGGTGGACATCGTGGCCCGCGGCGTGATCAAGGCCTGTCTCGAGCTGGGGCACGACCCGGCCGAGAAGATTGCGATCTTCCGCATCCCCGGGGCCTGGGAGGAGGAGGGCTTCAAGATCCTCGAGAAGTACGGCGTCGAGTACTGCGACCGGTCGGTCTCGATGCATGAGGCGGCGCGCCGGGCGGTGACGAAGATCCAGGGCGCCGCGGGCGGCGACGGCGCCGACCTCGCGCAGATGCGCCACACGAGGACCGAGATCGGCGGGGAGCGCGACGTATGAGCATTCTCCTCGACGCCGACACGACCTTCATCGTCCAGGGCATCACCGGACGCGAGGCCGTGAACCTGACGCGCGAATGCCTGGACTACGCCGCCGACCACCTTGGCCCCGGCGCCG
>JBKGUS010000089.1:0-3943 GCA_046462295.1 Thermoleophilaceae bacterium
CGGCCGGGCTTTTCGGGCGCGCCTCGAGGCGCTCAAGAAGCCACTGCTGGGCGTGCTGGTCACGCACCCGCACCCCGATCACTACAACACGATCACCGAGCTGCTCGCGGGGGAAGAGGTTCCAGTGATCGCGCACGCCGATGTGGACCGCGAGATCCGCGCCAAGGACGACGCCAAGCGTGCCCAGTGGAGGCCGATGTTCGGGGACGAGTGGCCGGCCAGCGCGACGTTCCCGAACCGGACGGTCGCGGACGAGGAACCGGTGGAACTCGGCGACCTGCGGTTCACCGCCTGGGACTTCGGAACATGCGAAAGCGAGAGCGAAACCGTGTGGCTACTGGACGGCGGCGACATAGCGTTCGTCGGCGACCTCGCCTTCAACGGAACGCACGCCTATCTGGCGGACGGGCATACGGACGAGTGGCTCGACGCGATCGACCGGGCGGAGGAGGCACTTGCGGGCGTCCACACGCTCTACGTCGGCCACGGCGCTCCAGGCGTGCCTGCCGTGCTCGCCGACCAGCGCCGCTACCTGCTTATGGCGCGCGAGGCGATCGGCCGGGTCGCAAGCGGCCGCGCACAGCTGAGCGAGGACGAAGCGAGCCGCGTGGCGGACCTGATGGAGCGCTACCTGCCGGGCGCTCCGCTCAGCTGGCTCGTCGGGGCAGGCGCCTCGCCCGTCGCCGCCGAGCTCGCTCAGGACACCGCACCCGCCTGATCGTCGAGCGGCACGACGATGCCCTTGGCCCGTAAGGGGAATTCCGGATAGATGCCAAGGCAACCGGGCGTCAAGCTGGGGACTCCCATGGGCCCAGTCGAGACACATGAACGAGGAGGGACGCCCGGATGATTCTGACGGAACTTCCGACAGCTCTGATGGCTTTTGCGGGCGGGTGGTGGATGCTGTCCGGACCCCTGTTGTGGCTCCTGCTCATCGTCGGCATCGTGTTGCTGGTACGCGGCCGCGACGGCCGCACACCCTTGACCGCCGGCGGTCGGGAGAACGCGATCGCCGTACTCGAGCGGCGCTTCGCCGAAGGCGAGCTGAGTGCTGAGCAGTACCGCGAGCGACGCTCGGTCCTCGAGGAGCAGCACTGACGCCTTAACCGCCGATCCACCGCGCAGGCGAAGGCCTCCGTCGGACGGGGGCCTTTCGCCGGAACCGCTTGCGGCGCAGCGCCGGGGCTGCAACATTCGGTGTCCGATGACCGGCGCTGACGACCCCGCCCGGCTGCAGGCGCTTCTGTCCGAGCAGGCTGCCTGCGCCGAGTCGCGACCATGGTGGCCGGCGGCACCCCCGCGCCGGCCCTCTTCTCTTGACCGTCATCCTGACCTCCCTCTCACCTGTCGCTGGGTCCCCAGAGGGGCGAAGCCGGCGGAGCTACCCGGAACCACGCGAACTAAACCCCGCGTGGCGCGGCTACGGTGAGGACGCCCTAGCTGCGATGGTGATTGACGACCTCGACGTTGTTGCCGTCCGGGTCGAGCACGTAGGCCGCGTAGTAACCGGGGTGGTAGCGGGGGCGCTCGCCGGGCGCCCCCTTGCTCCGGTAGCCGGCCCCGATCGCGGCTTCGTGGAAGCGGTGGACGTCGCCGTCGTCATCCGTGGGAAACGCCAGATGGACGTTCTCGGTCGGCTCTCCGCTCAGGAGTGAGAACGAGCCGGTGTCTCCGATGAACTGCACGCGCTCGGGCGTGTCGAGGTCGAGGCGCAGGCCGGCGTGCGGCGCGATCGTCTCGTAGAAGCGCTTCGCGGCGGGCAGGTCCGCCACCCGCATCCAGAGGTGGTCGACGTTCCCGCCCCGCCGCAGGGTCTCGTGGTGGACGGCCTCGGCGCTGTTGCCGTCGGGGTCGAGCAGGAACGCGCCGTAATAGTCGTCGCCGTACGCGGGCCGCGGCCCCGGCGGGCCGTCGTCGGGGTAGCCGGCCTCGGTGCCCGCCCGCCAGAACGCGTCCACGTGCTCGCGAGTGGGCGCCACGAAGCCCAGATGCAGCCGCCTGGTCAACGGGTTCGCCTCGTCGGCCCCGGTCAGCGAGAAGTCCTGCCACTCGGTGAACGTCCCGGTGCGGTACGTCCTGTCGATGGCGAGCTCGGCCAGGACCGTGTCGTAGAAGCGCTCCGAGGCGCCCCTGTCGGTCACACGGATGGTCACGTGGTCGAACATGCGCTCAAGCGGAGGCTTCCAAGAATGCCCGCAGCGAGGCGGCAAGCTCCTCCGGCGCCTCCTCCGGGATGAAGTGGCCGGACGGAAGCGGGGCGCCGTGCACGCTGCCGGCCCAGCGGCGCCACACCTGCAGCGGGCCCTCGGACATGGAGGCCTCTTCGGCACCCCAGTGCACGAGAACAGGGCAGCGCACCTTTCGTCCACGCTCGCGGTCGTCGGCGTCCATCGGGCGGTCGATGTGGAACGCGGCGCGGAAGTCGGCGCATACGCCCGAGATGACCTCCGGAGTGAACGCGCGCAGGTAACGCTCCGTGGCTTCCGGGGAGATGGCATCGGGCGTGGCGGCCCACGAGCGCAACGTGTGGCGAAGGAAGTACTCGGCGCTGGCCGCGACGACACGCTCGGCGAACGGCGGCGGCTGGGCCAGGAGGAACCAGGGGTAGTACTCGAGCGCCACCCCGTCGGCCATCCGCTCGAACTGGTCGATGGTCGGGACGATGTTGAGGACCGCCAGGCGCTCCACGACATCGGGGTGGTCTAGCGCCATTCGGTAGGCGACCCGTCCGCCCCGGTCGTGGCCGACGACCGAGAAGCGCGCGAACCCCAGGTGCGACATCAGCTCCACGAGCTCCGCGCCCCTCTCGCGGTTGCTGTAGCCCTCGCCGGAGGGACCTCCCGGCGTCGAGCGGCTCTCACCGTAGCCCTTGAGGTCGCACAACACGACCGTGCTGTGCGGCGTCAGCTGCGGAGCCACCCGGTGCCAGCAGTAGTGCGTCTGCGGGAAGCCGTGCAGCAGCAGCACGGGCGGCCCGGTGCCGGCGACGCCGGGCACGTAGCTCGTCGGGCCGACCTCGACCGTCCTGTGTTCGAAGCCCTCGATCCGGGGCTCGGCCGAGCTCTGCATTCCTCGAAACCCTACGGCTGACCCCTGGGAGCACCACCCGCACCCCGGTTATGCTGCGCATGTCAGCTCCCCCGGGATGGTCGGCGAGACCCATGCAGTGCCCTCACTGCGGTTTGGAGAGCCCCGCTGGAATGAGGTTCTGCGGCGGCTGCGGCGGCCCGCTCGAGGAGCGTCCGGGCCCGGCAACCTCCGCAGCCGTCCACGACACAGCGCAGCGGCGCCACATGACGGCGCTGTTCTGCGACCTCGTCGGCTCCACCCCGCTCGTCCAGCGGCTCGACGCCGAGGACTTCCGTGAGATCCTCGGCGACTACCAGCGGGCCTGCGTACGCGCCATCGAGCGCTTCGACGGCTACACCGCGCGGTACGTCGGCGACGGGATCGTCGCCTACTTCGGTTACCCGCGCGCGCACGAGGACGACGTCCAACGCGCGGTCCACGCCGGCCTCGGGATCATCGACGAGCTCGAGGGCCTGAACGCCGACCTCCGCCACCGCCACGACATCTCGCTCCAGGTCCGAATCGGCCTCCACACCGGCGTCGTGATCGTGGGAGAGATGGGCGCGGGCGAAACGCGATCGCAGCACGAGATCGTCGGGGAAATGCCGCACATCGCCGCCCGGGTGGAGTCGATCGCCCCGCCGGGGTCCGTCGTGATCAGCGACGTGACGCACGACTTCATCCAGGGCTACTTCGAAACGGAGTCGCTGGGCGAGCAGGCGCTCAAGGGCGTGTCGCGTCCTGTGGAAGTGCACCGCGTCCTGCGCCCAACCGGCGCAGTGGGACGCCTCGAGGTCGCCGATGCGCGACGGCTGACACCGGTCGTGGATCGCGTTCACGAGCTGGAGCGGCTAACCGAGGCCTGGCGGCGTGC
>JBKGUS010000090.1:0-5166 GCA_046462295.1 Thermoleophilaceae bacterium
TCGTCCAGAGGATCGTCCTCCGCCTTCACCGGGCCCCCCGCGCGGGCGAAGATGGCCGGTGCGTAGCTCTGGGCCACGAAGCGGCGCGCGCCCACGGCGCGGCCGGCGGCCAGCAGGTGATCGGTGCCCTCGGTCCGCAACTGGTTGGTCTGGGCGAAGTCACGCGCGAAGTGGCGCAGGTCGAGCGCGTGCGGGATGGCGGTGAGCTGGTGCACGATCGCCTCGGGCTCGGCTGCGACGACGGCCTGGGCCACCGACTCGGTATCGAGCGCGTCGCCGACCACCGGCCGCCCGCCCAAGTCTCGAATCAGCTGCTGCTTGGACTCGCTGCGAGTCATGGCCGTGACCTCGTGTCCGCGCTCCACCAGGCGGGGAAGCAGGTGCCGGCCAAGTGCGCCAGTCGCTCCTGCGAGAAACATCTTCATGGTCATCTCCTTTTGGTCTCTTTCCTGCAGTGACGAGATGCCCCCGCTGTGACGCCTTCGATGGCGCGACCTCGATGCTCGACCGCGCGACTTGACGGCTGCCTCAGCTGAGCCCGCCACTGGATGCGGTTCGCGCTGAGCGATCCGTTCCCGCGATCCGGCCCGTGCCGCAGGCTGATCCCTCCATGGGACTCCGGCTCGCGCCAGCGCGAAACCCCAAATTGGGCTATCTCCGTGCCGGGTTGGGTGAAACCCGCA
The DNA here is from genome assembly GCA_046462295.1 of Thermoleophilaceae bacterium. Classification (GTDB taxonomy): domain Bacteria; phylum Actinomycetota; class Thermoleophilia; order Solirubrobacterales; family Thermoleophilaceae; genus JACVRW01. The sequence continues at coordinate 684 of JBKGUS010000090.1, forward strand.
TCGTCGCCCTGCTGACAACGGACTAGTAGCGCCGGCGCCGAACCCATCAGCACCAATCACGGACTGTCCGCGATCGCGTCGATGGCCAAGCGCGTGACGCTCCCGCCGGACGACGAGCAGGCGCTCGCGAGTTTCGCTGGCGGTACTCGCGCAAAGCGACACTCCGACCGCCAAGCCCACGCCGGTATGCCTGGCTTGGAATTTCCGCCCGTCCGGCGGCAAACGTTTGGATCGGGTCGCTCAGGCATGATTGGCGGATGAAAGTGGAACGCGGCGTCATCGGTCGGCTTCCCTACCTTGGCGTGGGAAGTGGCGCTCCGCTGCTGTTTGTCGCAGGTCTCGGCGCGGTGACCGGCGTGGAAGCGCCCGGCATCGAGCGAATGAACGCGTCGTTGCTGAAGCCATTCGCAAAGCGGCGCCGGGTGATCTTCGTCAACCGCAGAAGAGGGCTACCGCGCGGGATGTCGATGGCCGAACTGGCGGAGGAGCACGCCGACGCGATCCGCTCGTTGGGCTCCGGGCCCGTCGACGTCGCCGGCATCTCGACCGGCGGCAGCATCGCGCAGCAGCTGGCCGCTGAGCACCCCGACGTCGTCGATCGCCTCGTGCTATTGAGCACCGCCTGCCGGCTCGGGCCGGAGGGGCGAACCCTCCAGCGCCGGGTCGCCGCCCGCATACGGAGCGGCGCTCACCGGCAGGCGCTCGCCGTGATGATGACGGGCATCGTCCCGCCCAGGCGAGGGCAGCTCGCCGCCGCGTCGCTCGCGTGGCTCGCCGGTCCGCGCCTGCTCGCTGGCGGAGATGACCTGGCCGACATGGCGACGACGATTGAGGCCGAGGATGCCTTCGATCTGGCGACCTGCCGGACCCCGATCCGAGCATCCACGCTCATCCTCGCCGGCAGCGCGGATCGCTGGTACAGCCCGGAGCTCTTCGCCGAGACCGCGCGGTTGATCGCTCGCAGCCGGCTGCGCGTGTTCCAGCGTCGCGGTCACGTCACGGCTTCCATGCATCCCGGTTGGTCACGCGAGATCGCGCGCTTCATCGCGGAGGGCGACCAGCAGGCGTAGCAGGCAAGGACCCGCATCGACGGCGAGATTATGGTGCAGCGCCTGGCCGCGGCTGCGCTGCAGCTTAGAGTGCGTTCATTCTCACGAGCTCGCCGGCCAACAGCGACCAGACGCCGCGTCGCGTGGCAACGCTACCCCCATGCTCTTCGGCCGGTGGTATCCCGCGACGGCCCGCTCGCCGCATTTTGCGCGGAGCGGCGGCCGCGCTTCCGCGGAAGCCACCCAAACCGGGGACACGCGGGCCTTGCTTTGCGCCGACCGCGGGGGCTGGCAGTGCTTCTTTAGAGGATCCTTCAGCCGGACGTTCGCCGAGTCCGCGCGTGGCGAGTCTGGCCGTCATCCTGGGCTGCGCGAGCGTCATCTTCTCGCGGTTCCAGATTGGGATGAACCCCCGGCGTGAGGCCCTGTGACTCGGCCACACGCTGGAGCAGCGAGACGAGCTGCGAGCGCTCTGACGCGTTGAGGGCGGTCAGCAGCTCGGCCTCGTCCTCTTCTGCGACGCGCTGGAGCTCGGCCAGCAGCTCGCGGCCCTGGGGAGTCAGGTAGAGCGTGTACGCACGCCGGTCGACGGGGTCGCGGCGCCGCTCTGCGAGCCTGCGATGCTCGAGGTCGTCGACGAGTGCGACCACGGCGCTGCGATGGATCCCCAGCGCTCTGCTCAGTGCCTGCTGGGACTGGCCCTCGTTTACGGCGAGGTGGCTGAGCATCCCGAAGTGGCGCGGGTGGAGATCAAGGGGGGCGAGGCGCTCGGCGAAGCGCCGATGCCTATGCGTGCCGAGCTGTACCAGCAGAAAGCCGGCACGGCGGCTCAGCCCCCGCGCCGGGGCTGGCTGCACGCTAGTGGGATGTCGGGGCACCTGCCGATGGTACCGCGCGTCCGAAACTGTTTGTGCTATAAACAGTTTCGACGACAGCGTATCTGGAAGAAAGGTGCGGAATGACCATGGTCAACGTTCGCTACATCACCGACGACGTCAATGCCGCGGTTGCCTTCTACGTCGAGCGGCTCGGCTTCAACGTCGAGATGGGGCCCGGACCCGGCTTCGCGGTGCTTTCGCGAGGCGACTTGCGGCTGCTGCTCAATCGGCCCGGCGCGGGCGGCGCGGGACAGCCGATGCCCAATGGCCGTCGTCCCGAGCCCGGGGGCTGGAATCGCATCCAGATCGCGGTCTCCGACCTCGAGCGCGAGGTCGAGACGATGCGCGACGCTGGTGCCAAGTTCCGCAACGACATCGTCACGGGGCGGGGCGGCAGCCAGATCCTGCTCGAGGACCCCTCGGGCAACCCGATCGAGCTCTTCCAGCCCGCCGGTGCCTGAGCACTGGTCCTTCGAACCCGGACTCCGAAAGGAGCTCAAACGATGCCGTCCCTGCCGAACGTCACCACCAACGTCCTGCTGCGCAGCGAGGAGACCGACGGCCACGTGTCCGTAACCGAGATCGCGGTCCCGCCGAACAGCGCCGGCCCCCCGCTGCACACGCACGACTTCGACGAGGCCTTCTACATGCTTGAAGGGGACCTGACCTTCCATGTCGACGACGCCCTCGTCACGAAGGGCGCGGGCGAGCTCTCCTTCGCCGCGCGCAACGTAGCCCACACGCTGGCCAACCACACCGACGCGCCCGCCCGCTACGTGCTCGTCTGCACGCCCGCGGGCTTCGAGCGCCACTGGGCGCGCATGGCCGCCGACGCGGCTGGGATCGAGCCGCCGGAGTGGGCGCTGCAGCCCATCCCCGAGGTCACGGTCGTCGGCCCGCAGATCGCGGCGCAGGCGTGATGCCGCGGCTCGCCCGTGCTCGGCCTTCCTCGCCGGGACGGCTGGACGCCCACCGTGCTTGCTTGCACTCAACCCGACTCGAAGGAGGCCATCATGGCAAAGCCGCCCATCCCCAGTGAGGGGATCCTGGTCACCCACTTCATCGTCGCGGAGGACGTCGCGCGCTCGGTTGAGTTCTACTCCCACGTGCTCGGGGGCGAGGTTGTGATGGAGGGAGAGCCGTCGGGAGTCCAGCTCGCGAACGCGTGGATCATCATCAATGTCGGTGGCGGGCCCACCGAAGACAAGCCCGAGGTGATCCTCGAGACGCCGCCCGATCAGAACCGCACGTCGAGCTTTCTCAACATCCGGGTGGCCGATATCCAGGCGGTGTATGAGGAGTGGGGATCGCGGGGCGCCGAGTTCCTCACCCCGCCGGTCGAGCACGCGTGGGGCGAGATCCGCTGCTATATGCGCGACCCGGATGGACACCTGATCGAGGTCGGGCAGGCCCCCGCGAGTCCCGAGGCGGAGATCGGGACTCGTTAGCGCGTGTCGCTGGCGCTCGACGAGACCGCCATGGCGAGCCGCTCGTCCTCCTGCACTGCGTCAGTACGAATCGGGCCGTATGGCGCACCGTGCTGCCGGAGCTTGCCGCCGGGCGGCGCACGATCGCTCCGGATCTCCCCGGTTCGGCGATTCGCCGGCGACCGCGCGGCCCTCGCGCCGACCACGCGGCCACACCCGAGACGGAAGCGTGCCTCCACGCCGGCGCGGGTGCGGTTACTGTGCACGGGCAATAGCAAGCGCTCGCAGATGGCCGAGGCACTCTGCGCGCGGTTGTCGAACGGCGCGGCCGGCGTGGTGAGCGCGGGATGATCCACTGGAGCATCCCGACCCGGCGCGCGATCCCGGCGACGACGAGCAGACACTGCCGGCGTTCGAGCGCACCGCCGCCGAACTCGAGAGCCGCAACTCGCTCTCGCTTCTGCTTCCGCGCGCTTGCGGCACTCGCCCTGGCCGGTGGATCGCGCGGATCTGTCGTAGATCGACGAGGTGTGGCCCAGACTGCAGCGGCGGGGCCGGGGGGCCGTCTCGGCGGCGACGGGCCTCTCTTGGGTAGATGGCAACGCAAGCCGCGCGCCCGCTCACCGAACCGGCGTCCTGTCGACGAGCCAGGTGGCGGAGCTACTCGGCATCCTGGTCTCCACCGTGCACGAGCTCGCGCGCCGCGGTGAGCTCCCGGCCAGGCGCGGTCGGGCGCCGCTGGCTCTTCCTGCGCGACCGGCTCGCCGCGGCGATCACGCCACTCGACGATCCGGCCGCCTGGCAACCGCCCCGAAACGGGGCCAAAGAACCCCCGAGCGCTACTCCACAGCGCTACTCCACGACCGCGCAAACAGCGCCGCAAACAAGCACAGCGAGCAGAAAACCCCGCCACAGAGGCTGTCGCGCAAAGCCTCTGAGCGGGGCTTGGTGCTCAGCTCCGTGTGGATCGTTGCGGTTTCTGGCGAGCCCGGGGGCGGCTGGCACCCGCCGTCTTCTGCCCTCAGGCGGTGGTGGCGAGCGGCATCCCCGTTCGGTTGGCGGCGAGGCCGGCGCGCCAGAGCTTTAAGAGGTTGTGGGTCGCGGCGATCAGCCGCCATTCCGATTTGCA
>JBKGUS010000091.1:0-2530 GCA_046462295.1 Thermoleophilaceae bacterium
GGCGAAGGCGCCGGTGAGATAATCTTTCAGGTCGGCGAGCAGCGGGAGCAACCCTTCCTGGCGCACGGCGCGGCGCCGCTTGGGCTCGAGACCGTTGATCTCGGCCTCGATCTTGAACAGCGCCGCCATCCGCTCCAGCGCCTCTTGGGCGATCGCGGAACCGGTGGCGGCGTGGACCTCGAACAGCTTTCTCCGGCAGTGCGCCCAGCATGCGACCTCGACGAGCCGAGCATCGCCGCTGCGCGCGTCGGGCTCGTAGAGGCCGTTGAAGCCGGCGTACCCGTCGGCGTGCAGGAAGCCGTGGCAGTCTTCGAGCAGCGCCCGCGCATGCTCGCTCTTGCGGTCGGGCGAGTAGAGGTAGCCCACCGCCGGCGGCGCAGGTCCGCCCCAAGGCCGTTCGTCCCGAACCAGCACCCACAATCGACCTGTCTTGGTTTTGCCACGCCCCGGATCCAGCACCGGCACCGGTGTATCATCGGCATGCAGCGCTGCGCCGGTCCGAACGTGTCGAGCGATCGCCGCGGCCAGAGGCTCGAGCAGGAATGCCGCCTGGCCGACCCAGTCGGCCAAGGTCGAGCGCTCGAGCTCGACCCCGGCCCGGCCATAGATGACGCTCTGCCGGTGTAGCGGGGTATGGTCGCAATACTTGGCCACCAGCACGTGGGCGAGGAGGTTCGGGCCCGGGCGCCCGCGCTCGATCGGCAGCGACGGTGCCGGCGCCTGGATCACGGTCTCGCACTGCCGGCAGCTCATCTTGGGCCGGACGTAGACCACCACCTTGAAGTGGGAGGGCACGTATTCGAGAAGCTCACGCTCGTCCTCGCCGAGCCGGGTCAGCGCCATGCTGCCGCACGTGGGGCAGGCACAGGCGGGTTCGTGTACGACCTGCTCGCGCGGCAGGTGCGCCGGCAACGGTTGACGACCGCGGGCACGTCCCTCACCGGGCCTCGCCGGGCGCCGATCTCCAGCCGCGTCCCGGCGCGCCTGCTGCGCGGCCTCCTCTTCCTCGAGATCGCCGATCAGCAGCTCGAGTTGTTCGATCCGCTCCGAGGAGCGGCCGAAGCGGGCGCGCTTCATGAGCGCGAGCATCGCTCTGAGCTTCTCGATGTGGAGCGTCTTAGCGTAGATCTCGGCATCGCGCGCCGCGAGCTCACGGTCCTTGGTCGCGAGCGCCTCGTGCAGCGTGATCGCGAGCGCGCGCAGGGCTTCCGGATCCGAGGGGAGGGAAGCGGTTGCCGACGGCATTATTCCTTCTACCAGAACGCAATCGGCTTAGCGACAAAAAGATACCCAGATCAGTCAATTATCAGACCGCTGTGGGGCGCACGGGCAGCGGCGGCGCCACCGTCCGCCGCCAGTCGATCGCCTCGAGCAGGAGGGCAAGCTGCGCCGGCGTCAGCACCAGCGCGCCGTCCACCATCGGTGGCCAGACGAACCTGCCCCGCTCCAGCCGCTTCGCGAACAGACAGAGACCCGAGCCGTCCCAGTACAGGATCTTCAGATAGTCCCCGCGTTTGCTGCGGAACAGGAACAGGTGGCCCGAGTACGGATCCAAGGCGAGCACCGAGGCGACTTTGGCGCTGAGCCCGTCGAAGCCGTAGCGCATGCTGACCGGACGGCACGCGAGGTGAACCTTGGTGCCGGGCGCTACCTGGATCATGCGTGCCGCTTCAGCGCGCTCAGCACTCGCGCGAGCGCCCGGCCATCGACGAAGGCATCGACCCGGACCCGGGCGCCCTCAGGCAGATCGATCTCGATCACACCCGCCCGGCCCTCGCAGCCCGACGATCGACGGAGCTCATCCGGTCTGGCTGGAGCATTACCCGCGGTGGGGGGCTCCATGCCAGGCATCCTGGCGAGCAACGCTGGTCGACCATCGCCCGCCTGGCCCACCACGCCGATCGGCACGAGTTCGGCGCTCTCTATCGTCGCCAGTGGCCCGCCGAGCTGGCCCGCTTCGGCCAGGCGCTTCCACTTGAACAGGAGATTGGCGTTGAGGTCGTACCGCCTGGCCACCACCGATACCGAAGCGCCAGGCGCTCGCGCCTCCTCGACGATCCGCTCCTTCTGTTCGGCCGTCCACTTGCGCCGACCAGGACGCCCCATCGCTCACATCCCGCCTCGACCTTGGTGTCCACCAATCCCCCTGGTGGACACCATCTCGCCCAAGACGTGAGCCTCTACCCGCCCCCGCGTGCTACGAACAGGCGGTCCAGACCGGACGCTTACGGATCACCGCCAACAGCCAAGTCGCCTATCATGACGGCCGCTGGGGACGGGGAACCGTGAAGGTCAATGGCTACGCGATCAGCGATGATGGCGATATTCTGGACTTGTTTACTACGCTCTTCCTGGACGCGGAAGAACCGGCGACACTCTCCAAGGCGGACGTCGCAAAGGCAGCAGAGCAGGCGGCTCGGTTCTTTGTCGCGAGTCTCGACGGCTTGCACCAGAAGCTCGAACCTCTTCAGAGGCCGCTGCGATGGCTCGCCACATACATCAGATGGCTTCGGGCATCATAAAGGTTCGC
>JBKGUS010000092.1:0-18383 GCA_046462295.1 Thermoleophilaceae bacterium
CGCGACCCCGCCAAGAAGGAGCGCGAGGAGGGGCAGGAGGTCTTCCGCAAGATCGTCAACGTCAGCTCGGGGTCTGGCACGATGGGCAACGCCGGCCAGGTGAACTACTCGGCCGCCAAGGCGGGCGTCGTGGGGCTCACGAAGACGCTCGCCAAGGAGTGGGGCCAGTTCAAGGTGAACGTGAACGCGGTGGCGTCTCGACGAAGCCGAAGGCGACGGCGTTGATGTTGACCTTGAACTGGCCCCACTCCTTCGCGAGCGTCTTGGTCAGCCCGACCACGCCGGCCTTGGCGGCCGAGTAGTTCACCTGGCCGGCGTTGCCCATCGTGCCGGACACCGAGCTGACGTTGACGATCTTGCGGAAGACCTCCTGCCCCTCCTCGCGCTCCTTCTTGGCGGGGTCGCGCAGGTGGGGGGCGGCGGCGCGGATGATCCGGAACGGCACGACGGTGTGGATCTCGAGCATCGCCTGGAACTGCTCGTCGGTCATCTTGTGAGCCACGCCGTCCCAGGTGTAGCCCGCGTTGTTGACGATGATGTCGAGTCGGCCGAACTCGTCGACGGCCTTCTGCACGAGCTGGTCGGGGACCCCCGGCTGGGTCAGGTCGCCGCCGAACACCGCGGTGTCGCCCGTGATCTCGGACGCGACCTGCTCGGCGACGTCGCCGTCGAGGTCGTTGATCAGCACGCGCGCACCCTGCTCGGCGAGCAGCTCCGCGGTGGCGCGGCCGATGCCCCGGGCCGAGCCGGTGACGATGGCCGCCTTTCCGTCGAGGACTCCCACTTGTGTTCTCCTTTGATCGACGAGTTGAGACGGGCAGCCTACGGGTACCTACATCATGGATGGGCCCGCTCGGCCTCAACGCGGTCCGCTACGGGATCCCACTCGTGCTGCTGATCGCCGGGGTCGTGGTGGCCGGCACGTCCGGCTCGGTCGCGGCCGGCGCCCTCTTCATCAGCGCGGCGACGGCGGTGCTGCTCCTCAACGTCCTCTACCGGATCGGTGTACAGGGCGACCGCGAACGGGAGCGCGAGGAGGAGGCGCGCCGCTTCTTCGACGAGCACGGGCGCTGGCCGAACTAGGCAGTCACGCGCCGTTCGTGGGAGAGCAGGCGGCCACCCGCTCGAGCAACGCGGCGCGCTCGCCGGAGTTGTGGGTGAGCGCGGCGGCGCGCTGGAACTCGGCGCGCGCCTCGTCCTTGCGCCCGAGCTTGTCGAGCAGGTCTCCGCGCACGGCCGGGAGCAGGTGGTACTCGCTGAGGGCGGGCTCGGAGCGCAGGGAGTCGACCATGTCGAGCGCCGCCTGCGGGCCGAAGGCCATGCCGATGGCAACCGCGCGGTTCAGCTCCACCACGGGCGAGGGCATCAGCTGGGCGAGCGCGTCGTAGAGGGCGACGATGTCCTCCCAGTCGGTGTCGCCGGCCGTCCTCGCGCGGGCGTGGCAGGCGGCGATGGCCGCCTGGAGCGTGTAGGGCCCGAGGGCGCCCCCGCTCCGCTTCGCGCGCTCCAGTGCCACGAGCCCTCTGCCCACGAGCAGCCAGTCCCAGCGCGAGCGGTCCTGGTCGAGCAGCAGGATCCGCTCCCCGCGCGGGCCGGTTCGCGCCCGCGAGCGCGAGGCCTGCAGCTCCATCAGCGCCACGAGCCCGTGCACCTCCGGCTCTGACGGGACCAGCTCGGCCAGGATGCGGCCGAGCCGCAGGGCCTCATCGATCAGCTCCGGGCGCATCCAGTCGTCGCCGGCGGTGGCCGCGTAGCCCTCGTTGAAGATCAGGTAGATCACCTCGAGCACGGAGGCGAGGCGTTCGCCGAGCTCCTCGCGCTCGGGGACCTCGAACGGCACCTGCGCGGCCGCGAGGGTGCGTTTGGCGCGCACGATTCGCTGCGCCACCGTCGACTCCGGGACGAGGTAGGCGCTGGCGATCTCCCTGGTCGTCAGCCCGCCGAGCAGGCGCAGCGTCAGCGCCACTCGCCCGTCGGTCGAGAGCACCGGATGGCAGGTGGTGAAGACGAGCCGCAGGAGGTCGTCGTCGAAGGGATCGTCGATCTCGGCCGCGAGGTCCCGGCTCCCCGTGTCGCCGCGGAGCTCGAGCTCGCGCCCGAGCTCGTGCGTCTTGCGCTCGTGGACCTCGGCCCTGCGCAGGCGGTCGACGGCCCGGTGCTTGCCGGTGGCCATGAGCCAGGCGCCCGGGTTGTCCGGGACGCCTGACTCGGGCCACTGCTCCAGCGCCGCCACGAGCGCCTCCTGCGCGAGCTCCTCCGCGATGCCGACGTCGCGCACGAGTCGCGCAAGACCGGCGATCAGCCGCGCGGACTCGATCCGCCAGACGGCCTCGATCGCACGCTTCGGGTCGGCGGCCGGCACCTAGTCGTTCGCCTCGAGCTGCTCGCGCATGCGCTCCTCGCGCTCCCGGAGCTCCGGGGTGAGCTCCTCGCCGAAGTCCTCCGCCTCGAACACCGGGCGGATCTCGACGATCGCCTCCACGCCCGGGTCGGCGTCCGGGATGCGCTTGACCCACTCGATCGCCTCGTCCATGTCCTTCACCTGCCACACCCAGTAGCCGGCGACGAGCTCCTTGGTCTCGGAGAAGGGGCCGTCGAGGACCTTGCGGTCGCTGCCCGAGAAGATCACCCGCGCGCCCTTCGAGCTGGGATGGAGGCCGTCGCCCGCCAGCATGATCCCGGCCTTCACCAGCTCCTCGTTGTAGGCCGTCATCTCCGTGAGGAGCTTCTCGCTCGGCATCTCCCCGGCCTCGCTCTGCTCCGTCGCCTTGATCATGACTATTACTCGCATTCGAGGTTCCTCCTTGTGGTCGGGTCTCTATCTAAGCGTCGAGCGAGCGTGGCGAAAATCGACACGCTCGCGGAACTAGAGCCCGAGCTGCTTGGCGAGGATCTCCTTCATGACCTCGTCGGTGCCGCCGCCGATCGGCCCTAGCCGGGTGTCGCGCATCGCCCGGCCAACCTCCTCGTCCCCGCCGGTGATCCGGAACGCCAGCTCCGCCACCTCGAACGCGGCGCGCTGGGACAGGAGCTTTGCCTCCGTCACCTCGCGCAGGGCGTCCTGGCCGTCGGCGAACAGCCGCAGCGCGTGGTAGGTCAGGCAACGCGACGCCTCGTGCTTCACGGCGATCTCCGCCACCGCGTGGCGCCAGCGGCTCTCCCCGCTCGCCGCGCCCGTCACCCGCTCCAGCATCCGCTCCATCGAGGTCACCGCTCCCAGCGCCATGACCAGCCGCTCCCACTGGAAGTTGGCCATGATCAGGTAGAAGCCGCGGTTCTCCTCGCCGAGCAGGTTCTCTTCGGGCACGAACACGTCGCCGAAGGCCAGCTCGGCCGTGTCCGAGGCCCGCCAGCCGAGCTTCTCGAGCTTCCGCGAGACCTCGTAGCCCTCCATCTCGCGCTCGAGGATGAGGAACGACAGCCCGTCGTGCCCGCCCTCCTCGGTCGTCTTCACCGCGGTGACGACGAAGTCGGCGCGCACGCCGTTCGTGATGTACGTCTTCGATCCGTTCACCACGTAGCCGCCGTCCACGCGCCGGGCGAAGGTGCGGATGCCGGCCACGTCGGACCCGGCGCCCGGCTCCGTGATGCCGAGCGCCGCGATCCGCTCGCCCCGGATCGCGGGCGCCAGGAAGCGCGCCTTCTGAGCGTCGGTCCCGAACTTCGCGAGCGGCGGCATGGCGATGCTCACGTGGGCCCCGATCCCGGCCGCCACGCCGCCCGACCCGCAGCGCGACAGCTCCTCGCTCAGCACCGCATCGTCGAGATGGTCGCCGCCGCGGCCGCCGTACTCGCGCGGGTACTTGAGGCCGAGGAGGCCGAGCTCGCCCATGCGGGCGAAGACCTCGTTTGGGAACCAGTCCTCGCGCTCCCACTCCGGGACGTTGGGTCGCAGTTCGTCGGCGACGAAGCGGCGGATCTCGGCGCGCAGCTCCTCGTGGCGCCGTGTGAAGGGCGGGGTGGGCAGCCGCGCGGCTTCGGCGGTGCCGCCTGAGACCGCTCTCACTCCTCGTCCCACTCCGCCTCGCCCCAGGCGTCCTCGGGATCGAGCCTCTCCACGGCGCCGCCGTCGCCCCCGAGCATCGCGCGGGTGATGGAGCCGCCCCGCTCGAGCAGGTCGAGGGCATCGCGGAAGTGCGCGTCCTCCACGCGCGGCGTTCCGGCGCGCGCCGCGTGCAGCGCCGCCTTGCGCACGAGCTCGCGGAGGAACGCCGGGCTGACACCCTCGGTCTCGGAGACGATCGAGGCCCGGTCGGCGAGGGCGAGGTCGAGTCCCCGGCCGAACAGGTCGATCAGGCGCGAGCGCGCGTCGGCGTCTGGCAGAGGGAACGCCACCGCCTGGTCCACCCGGCCGGGCCGCGCCGCCAGCGCCGGCTCGAGCAGGTCCGCCCGGTTCGTCGTCATGACGAAGATCACGTCGGCGTCCTCCCCGATCCCGTCCATCTCGTTCAGGAGGCGGAAGAGGAGGGAGGTGGCGCCGAAGCCCATCGCGGTGCGCTCCTGAGCGACGAGGTCCACGTCCTCCAGCACCACCATCGCCGGCTGGAGGCTGCGCGCGATCGCACAGGCGTCGGCCACGAGCCCGAGCGCGGCGCCGGTGAGGATCACCACGGTCCTTCCCTCGAGCCTCGAGATCAGGTAGGAGGTGCTGAGCGTCTTGCCCGTGCCCGGCGGGCCATGGAGCAGGAGGCCGCGCCGCATGTGGCGGCCGGCGTCGCGGAGCGTCTCCGCGTGCTCCGCGAACTCCACGGTGTGCAGGTCGACCACGTCGAGCACGCCCTCGGGCAGCACGATCTGGTCCCGGCTCACGGGCTCCACGGGCGGGAACTCGACCGCCATGCCGCGGCCCATCATTTCGTCGCCGCCCTTGAGCGCGAGCACCTTGCCGCGAAAGACGTTGTGCTCGTGCATCAGCGCGCGAACGTCGGCCACGAAGCGCTCGCCGGCCTCCTGCTCGCAGGAGATCACCTCGAGGCGGAGGCCCGCCTCGCCGAAGCCGCGCTCGCCCTGCACGACGAGCGCGGCCAGCCGCTGCTCGCCGTCCGAGATCAGGAACAGCCCGGTGGTGACGCAGGTGATGGAGCGGCCATGCTCCAGTGGGACGACGGTCCGGCGCACAGGTCCCTCCGCCAGGCCGTACCCGAAGTCGTGCACGAGCCCGGCGAGCGAGAGCTCCATGTGGCCGACCGGGCCGCCGAACCCCAGCAGGCTGTGCTGTCGGCCGTCGCGGTCGAGGTACGCCTCGAGCGCCAGCTGGAGGTTGGGCAGGTCGTAGGTGGCGATCGCCTCGCTCGTCAGCGGATACGTCGCGGGGTCGTCCCCGAAGTGCTCGGTCAGCCTCCCCTTGAACGGCGAGCGCCCGGCGCGCGCCTCGCCCATCGCCCACTCCATGAAGCGCTGGTACGCCTCGGCGAACTGCTGCGGCGTGAACTCGTCGCCGGGACTCACGCCTCAATCCTCCAACACGTCGAGCGGGAGCGCCGCGGACACGAGCGCGTTCGGGGCGTCCACCAGCTCGGACACGCGCAGCTCCGCCGCCACGCTCATCAGCACGTACGCCGCCTCGCGCTCCAGGCCGCGCTCGTGCTCGAGCCAGCCGAGCAGCTCGAGCAGCGCCCGGCGGGTGGCGAGGTTCAGGTCGAGGTCGCCCTGGCTGCCGTCATCGGCCAGCGGAATGCCGGTGGTGGCGAACATCGCTCGTGGCGGACGCGGAGGGGCCTCGTAGCAGGGGAAGCGGGGATGCCAGGCGTCGTTGGAGCCCTGCCGCAGCCCCACCCGGAATGTCGCCGTCCCGCCGGTCTCGATGGCCGAGATGCACACCTCGCCGTCGCCCTGGGCGAAGTGGAGGTCGCCGACCGAGAGCAGCGCTCCGGGCACGTGCACCGGCAGCCACAGGCGCGCGCCGAGGCCGAGGTCGCGGATGTCCACGTTGCCGCCGTTCTCGCGCGGCGGGTAGGTGCGGAGGCCGTCGGCCGCCTCAGGCGGCCAGGCGTGCTCGGGCGAGGGCGGGTTCGCCGCGTCCAGCGCCGCCTCGCGCTCGCGGGCGCGCTGGAACAGCTCGGCCGAGGGCGCCAGGCCGATGACCCCGGCGTGGACACAGGCCGGCACGGCGACGCCGGGGACCTGCGCGGAGCGCGCCACGCCGTCCGCCAGCTCCCACCGGGCCAGGAAGGGGCGATCGAACATGTCGCCGAGGAATCCCGAGCCCGGAAAGATGGCCGTCCAGCCGAAGTCGTCGGTCTCGTAGCCGAGCACCTCGAGCGCGAGAACGTCGCCAGGCGACGCGCCGCGCACCTCGACGGGACCGGTCAGCGGATGGGCGATGGCCGGGATCGCCGCCAGATCCGAGTGATCCGAGTCCGGCCCGATGAGCCGATCCCGCGAGTCGCGGACCTCGAAGGTGACCGCGTCGCCCGGCTCGACCGACGCCACCGGCGCGAGGTCGGGATGCCAGCGGTTGTGTCCCCGCTCGGCGCCGAGGTGAAGCGGCCGCGAGCGGTCGATCTCGACCCTGAGGCTCACGTGGCCGCGAATTCGCTCACGCGTCTCATGAAGCTCACTGAAGTGTGCCCGTTCGCGCAGGACCCCGTGAAACAATCAGGAGCATGCCGCGCAAGTCGTGCATCGAGATGTACGAGGAGTTCGTCAAGGAGCACGAGAAGACGCGCGAGGCCTTCCGGGCGGAGGTGCACGCCCGGAACGACCGCTGGCGGGGGGAGTTCGACGAGCGCTTCGGGAAGATCCCCGAGGAGTTCGACGTGATGCGCCTGGAGCAGCAGCGAGGGCTGGGCGGGGTGGCGGCCGCGATCCAGAACGACCGGCAGGTCACGCGGGAGATGCTGGAGGAGCTGCGCGAGCACCGCGAGTACCTCATCGACATCAGGCACGGCATGCGGGCGAGCACCTTGGGTCTTCTCCACGTACTCGCGGAGCTCCGCCGCGAGAACGGCGAGGAGCCCGCCGGGGCCTGAGCCGTCAGAGCCCGTACGACCTGCCGATCACGTCCAGCATCACCTCGTCCGTGCCCGCCCCGATCCGGTTCAGGCGCACGTCGCGCCAGGCGCGTTCGATGCCGTATTCCTTCATGTAGCCCGCGCCGCCGTGGATCTGCAGGCACTCGTCCACCACCTCGCACGCCATCCGCGCGGTGTAGAGCTTCGCCATCGAGATCTCGCGGACCGGGTACTCGCCGTTCTGGAAGCGCCAGGCCGTCGTGTAGACCATCTGGCGGCCCGCCTCGATCTTCGTCGCCATCTCGGCGAACTTATGCCGGATCGCCTGGAACTTCCCGATCGGCCGCCCGAACGCGCTGCGCTCGCCCGCGTACTTCAGCGTCAGGTCGAACGCCTTCTGCGCCCCCGCCACGCAGCCGGCGGCGCCGATCAGCCGCTCGCCCTGGAGCTCCCACATGATGTGGTAGAAGCCCTTGCCCTCCTGGCCGAGCACGGCCTCCGCCGGCACGCGCACGTCCTGGAAGGCGAGCAGCGCCGTGTCGGAAGCGTGCATTCCCAGCTTCTCGAGCTTCTTCTCGCGGATCACGCCGGGCGTGTCCATGTCGACCAGGAAGAGCGTGAAGCCGTCGTACCCGGCATCCGGGTCGGTCTTCGTGACCAGCACGATGAAGTCGGCCCGCAGCCCGTTCGTGATGTACGTCTTCGAGCCCCCTATGACCCACTCGTCGCCATCGCGCACCGCGCGCGTCTTGATGCCCGACACGTCCGAGCCCGCGTCCGGCTCGCTGATCCCCAGGCAGGAGATCTTCTCGCCGCGGATCGCCGGCACGAGGTACTCCTGCTTCTGCTCCTCGGTCCCGAACAGGAAGACCGGCGGCGTGGCCATGTCGGTGTGAACCGCCACGCCCATCGCCAGCCCGCCGGAGTTCGAGTGCACCATCTCCTCGGCGAGCACGAGGTTGGCGTAGTAGTCGCCGCCCTGCCCGCCGTACTGCTCCGGATAGGACAGCCCCAGGAAGCCGAGCTCGCCCATCCGCGGGAAGACCCAGTCCGCGAACGTCGTCTCCTCCCACTCCTCCGCGTGCGGCGCCAGCTCCTTCACCACGAAGGAGCGGATCGACTCGCGCAGCTGGTCGTGCTCCTCGGTGAAGATGAAGTACTTCCGGGAGGCGGCGTGGTCGGGCTTGAGGAGCGAGTCGGCGGTGGCCATGGCGGCAGCGTACCGCCCGCTAACTGCGGCTCACCACTTCCACGAGCGTGTCGCCCGGCGCGAGCCGCGCGGCCTCCGGATCGTCGAAGCGCAGCAGCCGCCCGTCGCGCGCCACGGCCAGGACCGGGTTGCGGGTGCGGAGCTCCTCGAGCGGGCCCACCTCGTCCTGGGTGACGGCCCGCTGAACGATGTCGAGCCCGGCGCCTACGGAGAGCAGGTCCTCGATCACCTGGGCGATGTCCGGCGTGGTGGTGGCGAGCCCCAGCAGGCGCCCCGCCGAGCTCGACGACGTGATCACCGAGTTCGCTCCGCTCTCGTGCAGCAGGTGCGAGTTCTCGTCCTCGCGCACAGCTGACACGATGTTCGCCGCCGGGTTCAGCTCGCGCGCCGTGAGGGTTGCCAGCACGGCCGCGTCGTCGCGGTCCACCGCCACGACGACGGCCGCCGCATCCGCCACGCCCGCGTCGTGAAGCGCGTGCTGCGTCGTGGCGCTGCCGGCCACGGCGCTCAGCCCCATCGACGTCGCCTTGTCGCGCGCCGACGGGCTCTCGTCCACCACCACCAGCTGTCCGGGGCGGTACCCGTGCGCGAGCAGCGTCGCGGCGGCGGCGCGGCCCTTGGTGCCGAACCCGCAGATGATCACGTGATCCTTCAAGGTCTTCCTCCAGCGTGACAGGCGGTAGGCGTGGCGGGTGCGCTCGGTCAGCACCTCGAGCGTCGTGCCCACCAGCAGGATGAGGAACAGGACGCGCGCCGGCGTGATCACGATGATCGTGGCGAGGCGCGCTCCGTCGCTGACCGGCCGGACGTCGCCGTAGCCGGTCGTGGTGATGGTGACCGTGGCGTAGTAGAAGGCGTCGAGCAGGGTGACGCTCTCGTCGTCGGCGTCGACGTAGCCGTCGTTGCCGACATAGGCGACCAGCGCGACCAGCACGACGAGGCCGACCGCGAAAGCCAGGCGCGCCGCGATGGTGCGGAGCGGATCGCGGCGCCGCGCGGGCAGCTCGACGTGCGAGTCGTACAGTCGCATCCCGCCTGGAGGCTAAGCGCTAGCGTCGTCGTATGAGCGAGCGAGAGTTCGATGTCGTGATCCTCGGGGCCGGGCCCGCCGGCGAGGTGTGTGCCGGCCGGCTCGGCGAGGCCGGCCTGTCCGTGGCGATCGTGGAGCCCCATCTGATCGGGGGCGAGTGCTCGTACTACGCCTGCATGCCGTCGAAGGCGCTGCTGCGCCCCGGCGAGCTGCTGGCGGAGGCGCGGCGCATTCCGGGCGTCCGCGAGGCCGTTACGGGCGGCCTCGACGCGGCGGCCGTGCTGAGGCGACGCGACGAGATCATCCACGACCTCGACGACTCGAGCCAGGAGCCCTGGCTCGCCGATCGCGGCGTCGAGGTCGTGCGCGAGCACGGCCGCCTCGACGGCGAGCGCCGGGTGCGCGCCGGCGACGACACCCTCGTCGCGCGCCGAGCCGTCGTGGTGGCCACCGGCACCAGCGCAATGCTCCCCCCGATCGACGGCCTGCGCGAGGCGAAGCCGTGGACCAACCGCGAGGCGACCACCTCGAAGCGGGTACCGGAGCGGCTGGTCATCCTCGGCGGCGGCGTCGTCGGCGTCGAGATGGCCCAGGCCTACCGGAGCCTCGGCGTGCAGGTCACGCTGATCGAGGCGGCCGACCGCCTGATCGCCCGCGAGGAGCCGTTCGCCAGCGACCACGTCGAGCAGGGCCTGCGCGAGGCGGGCGTTGACGTGCAGCTCGACGTGAAGGCCACGGCGGTGCGCGTGGAGGGCGACCACGTCGTCGTGGAGCTCGAGAGCGGCGGTCCCGCGCGCGGCGAGGAGCTGCTGGTGGCGATCGGCCGCCGCGTCAACACCGACGACATCGGGCTCGACACCGTCGGGCTCGAAGCCGGCAAGCCGATCGAGGTGGACGACTCGATGCGCGCGAGCGATTGGCTGTACGCCATCGGCGACGTGAACGGCCGCGCCCTGCTCACGCACATGGGCAAGTACCAGGCGCGCGTGGCGGCGGACGTCATCCTCGGCGAGGACAGCGCGTGCCTGCTCGTGGACGGCTCGCGCTCGCCGCGCGTGATCTTCACGGACCCGCACGTCGCGGCCGTGGGCTACACGCTCGCGGCGGCCCAGGCGGCGGGGCTGAACGTGCGCGCGGCCGACGTGCCGACCCAGGGCAACGCCGGCGCCAGCTTCTACGGGCGCGACAGCACCGCCGGCACGGCGCGGGTCGTGGTCGACGAGGACCGCCGGGTCGTGGTCGGCGCCACGTTCACGGGTCCCGAGGTGGCCGAGTTCCTGCAGGCCGCGACGATCGCCGTGGTGGGCGAGGTCACGCTCGACCGCCTCTTCCACGCCGTGCCCGCGTTCCCCACTCGCAGCGAGATCTGGCTCTACCTGCTGGAGCAGCTGGGGGTGTCCGGCCCCTGCTATCCGCAGCCTTCGCCGGTGTAGCGGCACGCCACGACCGAGGGACGTTCGATCGGCTCGCCCGCGTCGATCGACCAGGCCAAACGGATCAGCTGCCCGTGGGTCCAGGCGAGCGGCGTGGCCGAGCGCGTGCCCTCGCCGAACTCGTGGCCGGGCTGGCCGGTGGGCGGGCGGCCGTCCCAGACCTGCTCGGGCAGCATCAGGCCGTCGTTCGCGGTGCGCGCGATGGTGGCCAGGTGCGGCGCCGCGTCGCGGCCCGCGAGCAGCTCGTACTCGCCGCGCTCTCCGGTCAGGAGCGGCCACAGGCGGCCGAAGGTCTGGCGCTCGGCAGTGGGGAAGATGTCCCAGTCGCCACCGCTCGCCGTCTCGCCGTAGCCGTCGTGCGTGAAGCGGTACCAGACGGGTCCGTTCGGGGTGACGACCTTCAGCACGTCATCCCCGACCTTCAGCGAGTTCAGCACGGTCGGATCGTCGTACGGCTTGACGCCGAACAGGACGAGCCCGAGGAAGCTCTGGTCGACGATCTCGCGCTCGTCCACCAGGCGCGGGAAGTTGTCCCCGAGGTTGTAGTCGGAGCCGTCGTTCGGGTTGGCGTCCTTCGTGACCCGCACGTAGTAGGGAGCCGGCGAGTAGTACTCGGTGCTGTCGGTGGCGGTCCAGTCCTCGACGCTCTGCTGCCAGGCGTCTGCCGTGGCCTCGTACTGCTCCGCGCGGGTCGCGTCGCCGTTCTTGCGCGCGATGTCGGCCGCGCAGATCAGGCCGGCGATCTCGGTGGCGATGGTGTTCGGAGACCAGCCGTCCTGGTTCTCCCAGCGCTCCTGGGGCGTCCGGGGCCCGTTGGCCACGACGTAGTCGGCTGCGGCGCGCACGTGCTGCCAGTCGGCCGCGCTCGTACGGCCGAGCCACCAGGCGAGCACGATCGGGAGCGAGACCTCGTCCATCTGGGTGCCGGTCCAGTGCGGCTCGCCCGACACCTCGGTGTTCTGCCACCACGAGCCGTCGGGTTTCTGGACGCGCCAGAGGTAGTCGACGAGGCGGGTGGCGGCGGCCTCGTCGCCGAGCGCCTGCTGCGCCGTCGCGACGTGGTAAAGGTCGCGCGGCCAGACCAGGTGGTACGGCCCGGAGTTCTCGGTCCCGGACAGCGTGAGCGTGCCCCACACCCACGGCATCGTGGGCGAGGCGATCGACGCGCCGCGGTAGGTCTTGTCCTCGGAGGCCTCGAGCACCATCACGGACTGGTCGTAGACGCGGCGGAGGAAGGTGCTGCGCCTGACGCTCCTCGGGGGCTCGTTCACCGAGCCGAGGTA
The DNA here is from genome assembly GCA_046462295.1 of Thermoleophilaceae bacterium. GTDB lineage: Bacteria > Actinomycetota > Thermoleophilia > Solirubrobacterales > Thermoleophilaceae > JACVRW01. Next base: position 11,910 of record JBKGUS010000092.1, read on the forward strand.
GGCGGCCCAGCCCGCGGCGTAGGCCCTCGCTGCGCGGCCGAAGCCGGCCCCGAGTGCGGTGCGCGCCGTCTGGCTCGCCGCGGCCGCCTCCGACCCGAACCCGATCGCGAGCGTCATCCTGTCGCGGCGCCGGGTGCCTGTGAGGCGGGTGCGCGCCGCCTGGACGACATTGCCGGGCTCGCGGGCCTCGTACGACCGGTCGAGGTCGCCGTCGCGCTGGAGGTCGGCCCAGGGATCGCTTGTGCTGCCGGCGTAGCCGCTGGTCTGCCGCCGGAGCTTCGGATCCGTAGCGACGACGCTCGCCACCGTGTCGTCCCACGCCGCCAGGCCGTGCCCCACGCGTGAGCCGCGGTCATCGTTGCCGTCGTCGCCCGGCGCCGGGTCGACCAGGACGTACAGACGCAGCTTGCGGCCGGTCAGCGACCGGAAGCGCACCTTGCCGAGCACGGCGTCGCGGGCCGGATCGCCGATCCAGGTCTTCGTGATCCGCCAGCGCCGGGTCTCGGTCACCTGCCTGAACGTGAGCGAGCCCGGTACCGGCTCGACTCGCGAGCTCACGCCAGGGCCGGTCTCGCGATCGACGAAGCGCTTGCCGTCCGTCACTACGAACTCGAGTTGGCGCAGGCTGGGGGTGCCGAGGTCGGGGTAGTAGACCTCGGTCAGCTCGGCCGAGCGCAGCGTGAACCAGGTGCGGCTGCCGAGCTGCGTTGCCGTGCCGAAGCCGTGCTTGTCGGCGGCGGTCCAGGTGTGGCGGTCGCCCGGAGCACCGGGGGCGGGCGGAGCGGCGAACGCGGTGGAAGCCGTGGCGAGCGTCAGTGCGAGCGTGGCGAGGAGCCGGAGCATCCCTCGGCGGCTACCCGGGGCGCGGGTGCCACAATCGCGCGCATCAGGCAGCCGATCGACATCGACAACCCGCGTGCGCAGGCGGTGCTGGCGCGCGCGAGATCGGTGCCGCGCGGGCACGTGACCACCTACGCCGACCTCAGCCCCGAGGCGCCCCGCTACGCGGGAGCCGTGCTCCACGCCGTCGACGATCCGGGCGTCCCCTGGCAGCGCATCGTGCGGGCGGACGGCTCGCTCGCGAAGGGCGAGCGCCAGCGCCGGCTGCTCGAGGCGGAGGGTGTCCCGTTCAGCGGCGAGCGCGTGGACATGCACGCCGCCTGGGTGCCGCCGCGCTAGCTCGTCTGGACGATCAGCACGTCACAGGGCGCGTGGTGCGACACCTTGTTCGGCACGCTCCCCAGCACGCGGCGGGCGCCGCGCATGCCCCTGCTGCCGAGCACGATGAGGTCGGCGTCGTGCTCCTTGGCGGCGGCGATGAGCGAGTCGGCGGCGTCGCCCTTGGGCGCATGCACCTCGAAGTCGATGCTGCCGGCGTTCGCCTCGTCCTGGGCGCGCTGGAGCACGGCCTCTACCTTGAAGTCGGAGCCGACGGACCACTCCGCCGCCTCCGCCACGGGCTTGTTGCCCCCCACGCGCGCGGGGGCGGGCTCGTAGGCGCTCACCACGTGCAGCTTGCCGCCCGTGAGCGCCGCGAGCTCGATCGCCCGGCGCAGCGCGATGTCCGCGGTATCGGACCCGTCCGTACCGACGACGATCGATTTGAACATGGGTGGAACCTACCGCTGATTCAGCCCGTCTGCACGATCAGCACGTCGCAGTTCGCGCGGTGGGAGACCGTGTTGGGGATGCTGCCGAGCACGCGCCGGTGCATGCCCTTGTTGCCCACGACGATCAGGTCGGCGCCGACCTGCTCCGCCACCGCGACGATCGCGTCGCCGGGATCGGCGGTCAGCGTGTGCTGGCGCACGTCGACGTCGTTCGCACCGAGCCGGTCGAGCGTCCGCTCGAGCACGACGTCGGCCTGGAAGTCGGGTCCGCGCGACTGGCTCCCGCTCGCCCCGGCCGCGGGCCCGGAGGCCGGCGGCCGCGACTGCGGGCTCGCCGTGACCACGTGCAGGCGCCCCCCGCCCTGGCGCGCCAGCTCGAGCGCCTTGACGAACGCGACCTCGGCCGTGCCGGACCAGTCCGTGCCGACCACCACCGTCGTGAACATGCTTGCCGTTCCCTCCGTAGTAGAAATCGCCGCGTGTCCTACGAGACGATTCTCTACGACGTGCGCGAAGACGGCGTCGCGACCGTCACCCTCAACACCCCGGACAACCGCAACGCGCTGACGGGCGCGCTCCTCCGGGACCTGACCGAAGCGTTCGAATCCGCCCGCGACGACGAGCGCGTTCGCTGCGTCGTGCTCGCCTCGTCGCACGACAAGGTCTTCTCGGCGGGCGCCTCGCTCGACCAGTTCGCGGCAGACGTGCCGCCGGTGCACAAGCACTTCGGGACGGAGGCCTTCCCGAGGCTGTTCCGGACGATCATGGGGCTCGGCAAGCCGACCATCTGCGCGGCCAACGGACACGTCCTCGCCGGCGCGCTCGGCCTCGCGCTCTGCTGCGACCTGATCGTCGCCGGCGACGCCGCCACGTTCGGCACGCCCGAGATAAACGTGGGCGTATTTCCCTTCATGATCATGGCGCTGATCTACCGCAACGTGCCGCGCAAGAAGACGAACGAGCTGCTGCTCCTCGGCGAGCGCATCTCGGCGGAGGAGGCGCGCGAGGCCGGCATCGTGAACCGAGTCGTGCCGGCGGGTGAGCTCGACGCGGCGGTGGACGAGTGGGCAGTGAAGCTCGCGTCGAAGTCGCCGGTGCTGATGCGGCTCGGGAAGCAGGCCATGTACCGGCAGCTCGACATGCCGTTCGAGGAGGCGCTCGACTACCTGCGCGCACAGCTCTCGATCGCCTTCACCACGGAGGACATCCAGGAGGGCGTGACCGCGTTCTTCGAGAAGCGTGATCCGGTTTGGAGCGGACGATGACCGACGTGTCGCTCGTACTGCTCTCGTGCCGCACGTCCGACCGGACGCCGGGCGGCGCGCTCGGGGCCCAGACGCTGGCGCCGCTGATCGGCAAGCGGCTCGGGATCGAGCCGCGCACGATCGGCAGCGCGGCTGAGCCGCGCGAGACCCGCTACGAGGATGATCTACGGGAGTCGCGCGGCTGCCTGCTCGAGGCGGGCGGCCAGGTCGACGACGCGCTCGCCGACGGCCGCGTCCCTGTGATCGCCGCGGCGGACTGCTCCATCTCGGTCACCACGCTGCCCGCCGCGCTGCGCCACCGGCCGGACGCCAAGGTGCTGTGGCTCGACGCACACGGCGACTACAACACGCCCGACACCACCGGCAGCGGCTACCTCGGCGGCATGTGCCTTGCCGCGGCCTGCGGGGAGTGGGAGGCCGGCCTGAGCGACACGATCGCGCCCGAGCGGGTGGTGCTGGCGGGTGTGCGCGACCTCGACGCCGGGGAGCGCGAGCTGCTCGAGCGGAGCGCCGCGACCGTGATCGGCGCGAGCGTCGTCGAGACGCTCGTGGCGGTGAAGAACGCGCTGGACGGCGCGCCCGCCTTCGTGCACCTCGACCTCGACGTGCTCGACCCGGAGGAGTTCCCGGCGGCGGTGCCGGCGCCGGGCGGGCTCTCGTCGGACAAGCTGTACGACCTGATGGAGGCGGTGGCGGAGGACTCGGAGCTGGTCGGGCTCGAGATCACGGCGTTCGAGGCGCCCCGGGAGGAGGACGAGCGGGCCGACATGGCCGAGACCGCGATGCGCGTGCTGGACCCGCTGCTGCATCGATTGTCAGCTGGCTGACATCGGAGGGTTGGTCGTGGTGTTCGCCCGTCCGGCCCGGGCATCCAGGGCGAATGCCCAGGCAATCACGCTCAGTCATCGTCGCTGTGGCAACTCTCGCGGTCGCGACCGCCGCCGCGGGCAGCGCGCCCGGCGCGGGCGCCCAGAGCTGCCCGCCGAACGCGACGCAAGGCGGCGCGGGCAATGACATGCTGAACGGCACCCCGGGCGCGGACAACCTGCAAGGACTCGGCGGAGACGACATCGTGAACGGCCTCCAGGCGAGCGACTGCCTCGACGGCGGGGACGGCGACGACCTCCTGAACGGCGGGACGGAGGACGACACGGTGCTGGGCGCCGCGGGCCTCGACACCGCGAACGGGGCACAGGGGAACGATTTCGTCGTCGGGGGCGACGGCGACGACGAGCTCTCGGGCGGCGATGGCGACGACCTCCTGGTTGGCGGTGCCGGGTTCAATCTGGTGCAGGGCGGCCTCGGCGATGACAGGATCACCGGCGGCGACGAGCTCGAGGATCTCAACGGCGGGCGCGGCGCCGACACGATCAACGCCGGCGGCGGCTTCGACTTCGTGTCCGGAGGCCTCGGCCGCGACGTCCTTCGCGGTCAGGGCGGACCCGACGACCTGGAGGGCTCGCGCGGCAGCGATCGCCTGTTCGGCGGCGCCGGCGTGGACTACCTGGAGGGCGGCCTCGGCAACGACGTGATCAAGGGCGGGGCGGCCCGCGACCGGATCGAGGGCGGCCTGGGTCGCGACCGCATCCACGGCGGCCGCGGGCCCGACGTCATCGCCGGCGGCTTGGCGAACAGCATCATCCGCGGCGGTCCGGGGTCCGACCGCATCCTCGCGGTCAACGGGCGGCGCGACGCGGTCCTGGACTGCGGGCCCGGCCGCGATCGCATCCTCGTGGATGACGCGGACCGCACGCGGCGCTGCGAGATCGTGGAGCGGACCTAGCGGCGATACTTCCGTGCTCGCCATGGCGAGCACGGAACGAGCAGCATCCGACACCCTGGTGGCGCGGCCCCCGCTGCGCTCGCTGGTCGACGACCTGCAGGATCGGCGCCAGCGGGCCAAGCTGGGTGGCGGCGAGGAGAAGATCGCCCGCCAGCACGAGCAGGACAAGCTCACCGCGCGCGAGCGGCTCGACCTGCTGATCGACGAGGGCACCTTCGTCGAGCTCGGCATCCACGGCCGGCCTCACTTCTCGCAGCGGGCCATGGAGGGGAAGCAGGCGCCCGCCGACGGTGTCGTGACCGGCTACGGGAAGGTGGACGGCCGCCTCGTGGCGGTGGCGGCCTACGACTTCACCGTGATGGCGGGCTCGATGGGGATGACCGGCGAGCTCAAGGTGACGCGCCTGCGCGACCTCGCGCTCGGCAAGCGCATCCCGATGGTGTGGCTGCTCGACTCGGCCGGCGCTCGCATCCAGGAGGCGGCCGGCTCGCTTTTCGCCGGGTCGGGGCACCTGTTCCGCGAGGAGGTGGTGGCGAGCGGCGTGATCCCGCAGGTCGCCGCGCTCATGGGGCCCTGCGCAGCGGGCACAGCGTACATACCCGGGCTCGCCGACTTCGTGCCGATGGTCAAGGGCCGGGGGTCCATGGCGCTGGCCGGACCGCACCTCACCAAGGCGGTGACGGGGGAGGACGTGACGCAGGAGGAGCTGGGCGGCTCGCGCATCCACACGCGTCTGTCGGGGGTCGGCGACCTCGAGGTCGACTCCGACGAGGACTGCATCCAGGCGATCAAGGACTACCTGTCGTTCTTCCCGCAGAACTGCGAGCAGCCGCCACCGCGGCGCGAGACCGCCGACCCGGTGGACCGGATGGAGGAAGACCTGCTCGACGTGCTGCCCGACTCGCCGCGCAAGCCGTACGACATGTACGAGGTCATCCGGCGGGTCGTCGACGACGGCGAGTGCTTCGACATGAAGCCGCGCTGGGCGCGCACGATCATCACGGCGTTCGCGCGGATGGGTGGGCGTCCCGTCGGGATCGTGGCCAACCAGCCGAAGCACCTTGGCGGGATCCTCGAGAACGACTCGGCCGACAAGGCGGCGCGCTTCGTGAACCTCTGCGACGCCTACGGAATCCCGCTGCTGTTCCTGATGGACGTGCCCGGCTTCATGGTCGGCACGAAGGTCGAGCAGGCCGGCATCATCCGGCACGGGGCGAAGATGCTCTACGCGGTCTCGCGTGCGACCGTGCCGAAGGTGACCGTCGTGACACGGAAGGCCTACGGCGCGGGCTACTACGTGATGTGCGGAAAGGCCTACGAGCCCGACCTGATCGTGGCGTGGCCGTCGGCGGAGATCTCCGTGATGGGTCCGGAGGGCGCGGTGAACATCATCTTCCGCAAGCAGATCGAGGCGGCCGAGGACCCTGACGCCGCCCGCGCCGAGATGATCGAGGGGATCCGCCGGACGATCGACCCCTACATCGCGGCGGGGAACGCGCTGATCGACGACATCATCGACCCCCGCGAGACGCGCCCGACGGTGATCCGCGCGCTGGAGATGGCGGAGACGAAGCGCGTGGAGCGGCCGTGGAAGAGGCATGGCGTGATGCCGGTGTAGGGCGCGAGCGTCTTTAACGGCAGCAATGAGGGGGTTGTCGAGAGGGGGTGTGTCGTTCCAGGGCCGCATATGTGCCCTGGGTTGACACACCCCCTTCGGCCCCCCCTTTATTGCGCGTCGTTCGACGGTCGAAAAGCGCCCGTCGCGCGCGTGCGGCCAACTCGACGCCACAGGCGGCGCCCAATGGAGCCCATCTTA
>JBKGUS010000093.1:0-3924 GCA_046462295.1 Thermoleophilaceae bacterium
CCTGGAGCGGCGGGCGACCGCGAGCGCCCGCTCCGCATCCGGCCCGTCGGCGGTCAGGTCGTCGCTCGGGCTCGCCTCCACCACCGCCGCGGGGCGGCTGAGCGCCACGCCCAGCCCACCGAACCGCCGCGTGCTGCCGCCGGCCACGTCGAGCATGCCCATGTGCAGGCGCGCGGGCGCCTCGACGCGGATCGTCGTCATCCGCTGCCCACCGCGGCGCGCACGTGCCGCCGCACGAGCTCCATCGCCTCGCGCTCCCGCGGGCCCGCCGTCTTGTCGACGAGCACCTGCAGGCGCTCGAGCTCAGCCCCGATGTCCGCAGACGGCAGCAGGCGCGCGCGCGAGGCGATGATCGATGCCTCGAGCACAGCGTGACTGGCCCGGTTGAAGCCGAGAAACTCGCGCCCCGTTCCACGGTCCACGACGTGTGTAGTGACCCGTGCGCGCGGCCCGCTCTCGTCGATCGCCTCGACCGTGACCTCGCGCCACGAGCACGCGTCCGACAGCACGGCCCCGTCGATGGTCGCCGTGGGGCGCGTGGGCGGGTGCGGGTCGCCGAGGGCGGCCTGTGTGAACAGCAGGATGTCGTCGGTGAGGTTGACCACCGCCTCGCCCGTGGCCCGCAGGTTGCGCAGCGTGCGCGTCGAGGGGAAGGGCTTGATGACGATGATCTCGTCTCCCCACTCCACCCCCATCGCGGCGCAGTTGACCGTTCCGTCCGGGTTGATCGTCGTGGTGACGGTCTCGACGATCGCGGCCCCGGGCAGGCGCTCGCTCATCCCCGGAAGGACCGCTCGAGGACGCCCATGTCCACACCCCCGGCGTGAAAGCTGCGTCCGCTCGACACGCTCGTCAGGCGCACCTCGGCCGGACTGAAGAGCAGCGGGTCGATCTCGTAGAAGTCCCAGCCGGCGCGCTCGAGCACGCTGCCGAACGGCTCGCCATGGTCGCGCGAGGCGGAGGCCGGCAGGCGCGGCACGACCGCCTCGAGCTCCTCGTCGGGGGCGTCGACGGTGAGCTCCACCTGGCCGCCGTAGAGCACCGCGTCGTTCGTGCGACCGATCGCGTCCGGATCGGTTCGGGCAACCGGCGGCAGCGGGCAGCTCCCGAAGCCGCTCACCACACGCCCGACGTCGAACTCGAGCTCGTGGAGCTTGTGGAGCGCGGTCTCGACCACGCGCGCGGCCACCTGCACGCTGCCGGCCAGGCTCGCCGTCGGCGCGAACAGCAGCGTCAGATCCGTGGCGGGCACGCCGGCCCGCTCGGCCACGTAGCCCGCGACCGGCTCCGGAGGCGGGTCGCGCGTCTCCAGGCACAGCACCGCGCGGCCCGCACGTTCGTCGACGTCGAGGTCGTCGTAGAGGTCCTCGGCCCGGATCAGCGCCCGGCCCGGCCCGCTGGCCATCGCGAAGTAGTCGTCGTGATCCAGGCGCCAGCCCGCGTACTGGGACGCGAGGCAGGCCAGCGCCGGCCGATCGGTGACCACCGTGAGCCCCGGGAGCCAGCGGCCCTCGAGTACGAGCGGAGCAAACGACACAGTACTGAGGCCCGCCATGCAGATCTCCGCGAAGCGCCGTCCGGCCTCGAGGCCGCCGGGCACCGCGCTGCCGCAGTCGATCAGCCGCGTGCCGCCGGGCAGGGACGTCACCGACACGCGCAGGGCGTCCGCCTCGGCCGCGAGGCGATCGGCGAGCTCTTGGGCGCGATCGTTGAGCGAGAGCGTCACGATTCGGGCCGGAGGATAGGCCCGTCACGCGAGCGCACGGACCCCGGCCCGCTCACCAAGCTCGGCCCGGAGCCTGGCGGCGCGCGCTTCGAGGTCGTCCAGAACGGCCGCCGGGGAATCCTGCACGGAGACGAGCGTGCAGATCGGGTGGCCGGCGGCGATCCGCTCGCGCGGATGGGGCACGTCGCGGATGCCGCGCGCCGGCCAGCCGCGGGTGTCGCCGATGCGCACGTCCTGGGTGGCGAAGAGGATGGCCTTCCCGGCCGCCCGGCGCGGCGTGGGAAGGGGAGCGATCGGCGGCAGGCGCCCGGCGCACCCATCCAGGTGGGCGGCGAACACGCCCACCTCGTGCGCCTCCTCGACGCATTCGAGCGACCCCGTCGGCCGGGGGTTGACCTCGACGACCCAGGCGCGCGCGCCGTCCCACACGATGTCCACGCCGAACAGCCCGCGCAGTCCGAACGCGGGCGCCAGGTGCGCGCAGATCGCCCGCGCCGCGGCGGCCAGCGCGTGTCGCTGCGGCTCGTCCAGCCGAGGGGGCACGAGGTTTCCGCACCACGCGTAGCGGCGCGCGCCGAGCCCGCGATGCCCGATCAACTGCTCGCTGACGCCGAGCAGCGTGGCAGAGCGCCCGTCGGCGACCGCCGCGGCCGAGCACGCGAGTCCCGAGATGTGCTCCTGCACCACGACGTCCCCGTGGAGCGCCCCGCCGCGCCACTCGCGAACGCCCCGTCCGCCGCCGCCGCGGACCGGCTTGCGCAGCCAGCGGCGGGAGCGCTCGGCTCGCCGCGGTGCGTCTCGGGCGGCGAACGTCGGCGGATAGGCGAGACCGGCCGCGCGCAGGGAGGCGCCCAGTGTCGCCGGGTCGCGCACCCGCTCGAGCGTCTCGCGCGGGCACCCGAGCAGCTTCCTGTCGGATGCAAGCCGGGCGACGAGCCCCGGCTGGTTCTCGAGGCCCGCGCCGTAGATCACGCTCGGCGCCGGAATCCTCTCCGCCGCGTCCACCAGCGCCGCCATCCCGCCGCGCCCGCCGAGGTCGCGCAGCAGGGACACGCTCGGGCAAAGCCGTTGCAGGTCGAGGTCCCCGAAGCGGTCGAGCGCCACGACGTCGTGCCCGGCTCTCACCCCCAGCTCGGCGAGCATGCGCGCGCTGACCGAGACCAGCAGGATCGGCTCCCCGACGGTGGACCGCCCGGGCGGCGGCCGTGGGGTCAGAGCGCGCCCTCCAGCACCGCCACGAAGAGCACGGCGGTGACGAGATCGGCCGTGGTCCCCGGGTTCAGCGCGTTGCGGTCCCGGCGCAGCGAGGCGTCGAATTCGGCCAGCGCGGTCCTGCCCCGGGCACTCCGCACGCCGCTGGCGGTGAGGACCTGGCGAGCGCCCGCCGCCACGTCGTCGGCCGCGCCGGCCCCGCGCTTGCGGGCGATCAGTGTGTCCGGGATCGTGGCGAGGAGGCGCAGCGCCAACTCGACGATCGCGTCACGCGGGCGCACACCGACGCGCAGCGCATCGGAGAGCGCCGGCACCCCGAGCTCGAACGTCACCGCATAATCGTTGACGTACTCGGCGGCGATCGTGTCGCGGTGCGCGGCCGACGCCATGGCCTCGCGCAGCGTTACGCGCGGCTCCTCGCGCACGTCGTGCTCGACCTGCTCGTCGAGTCCGCCGGCGCCCGCCAGGCGGATCGCCGCGTAGGCATCGCGCGCGTCGTCGACGGTGAGCGCGTCGAGCACATCCCCGAGACGCTCGCGGAGCGGCCCACCGCTCACGGCCGCCCGTGCGAGCGGCGTGAGCAGCAGCGCGATGCCGAGGTTGGTGTTGGCGCCCGCCACGCCGCGCGAGGCGCGCACCGCGGCCAGCACCGTCTCGCCCACGCCCCGCTCGCCCGCGCGGCCGAGCTCGGGGTCGAGCGCGATCCCGCTGCGCAGCATGTCCTCGTAGGAGGTGTCGTCGAAGTCGTGGCTCAGCGTGATGTTGCCCGGCTTCTCGGCGCTGGCCTCGAGCACGCAGGCGAGCTGCGCCGCGCCGGCGACCGCCTCCGGGCCCCGGGGGGGTCCCGCCGCCGGGTCCGAGCCGCGCTGCCGCGCCTGCTTGACCGCCATTTGCCCCATCGTATATAGCTTGCCCTCGGGCACAGGACCGGTTGTCCCGGCCGTTCGAGGGGCGGTCGTGGCGGCGTGTCGACGACCGCGGAGGAG
>JBKGUS010000094.1:0-2617 GCA_046462295.1 Thermoleophilaceae bacterium
CACTGCCGCTTGGAGGCAGAAGAAGCGGTCCGGCCCGTCGCTGCGTCGCACTCGCCTCCAGGGGAACGCAGCAGCGCGTCGGTCGATCCGGCCTACCGATGCCGCGGTGCCCCAGTCGCATCGAAGCGGCGGCGACGGCGACGCTGGCCATCGAAGGAGCAGCGTCAACTCGCCGCCGGCAGCGTTGAGGTCCTCGCGTCGGGGGGCTGCCTCAGCTCTGCGACTCAGCCCCGAGCCGTCGTCGGTGGGGCAGACGGCAGTCCGCCGCCGCAAAGCTGCAGATGAGGCCTGAGAGTCGTCTCAGCCGCGTCCGGTGAAGAAGCCAATCGCCGTCACGGAGTTGCCGGAAGGGGTCGTGTAGCGGCACGTGACGAGGTCTTCTTCGTCAAAGCCCTGCAGTCCCCGGACGTTGAGGTCGTCATTCGGGCCGTCCTCGCCGACCGGAGGACGGTCGATGTGGATCCACTTGTAGACAAAGACGCGCTCGTCGATGGTGACGTTGAAGTTGCTGCCCTCAAGCCCGGCGAACGTCGCGTCGAGCGTCTGGCCGTTGTCGCACTGCAGCGTCCGCAACAGCGCCTGCTTGTTGTTCTCCGGATCCGGATCCGCCACAGCGGCGGGTGCCAGGACAACCGCGAAGACGGAGCAACAGACCAGCGTGAGCCGGCGATACCGAAGCATCCGACGTCCCTTTCCTCGAGTGATCGGAGTCTCTCCGCGCGCGTGGCCACGAGTCAAGGCGCGATCGCCGCGAATGAGCGAGCGGCGGGCTGCTCGTAATCGCAAAAGGGAGCAGCCTCCGGGGGCCGCGAGCCGCGGCCGACGGCCGCCTCGGTGATCATCCACAGAGACGGTGGCGAGCCGGATCATGGCGAGCCGCGCTATCGCTTGGAGGCACGAGGAGCAGCGGGCCTGTCGCCGCGTCGCGCGTGCTGTCAGACCCTATGGGGGTGTCGTCCGGGGGCTGCGGGAGGCTGATGGTCGACGCCCCGCGCATTGCGCGGAGTTCGACAGGTCGAGGATTGGGCCCTCGGCCGCGACCACACATGGAGGGCGCCGACCATGCCGAACGGTATGCGTTGGGTCGGGCTGGACGTTCACGCGCACGCGAGCACCGTGGCGGTGTTCGACGACGTCACCGGGGAGGTGATCACGCGCCGGGTCAACGGCCGTCCGCTTGAAGTGCTCGACGTGCTGCGCGAGCTGCCGCGGCCATTGCGGGCCGTTTATGAGGCGGGCCCGACCGGCTATGGGCTGGTGCGGCGGGCGCGCGCGGAGGGGATCGAGATGGCGGTCTGCTCGCCGGGCAACATCGAGCGCCGCGCTGGTGATCGGATCAAGACCGACAAGCGCGACGCGATTCGCCTCGCGCGGCTGTTCGCCGCCGGCGATCTGCGGCTGGTCTGGGTGCCCAGCGAAGAACACGAGCAGTTGCGTGACCTGGTGCGCTGCCGTGAGGATCTGCGCGCCGACTTGATGCGCGCCCGCCACCGGCTGGCGACGTTCCTGTTGCGCCGCGAGCGCTACTTCCTCGGGCCGGGCGAGCGCTGGACGCTCAAGCACCGCCATTGGCTCTCTCAGCAGCAGTTCGACGACGCGGCGTCGCGGATCACCTATGCCGACTACCTGCACGCGCACGACGTTCTCGTCGCGCGTCGCGACCACGTCGGGCGCGAGCTCGAACGGCTCGCTCCGGAGTGCGTGTGGGCGCCGACGATCGCGCGACTGTGCTGTCTGCGCGGGATCAGCACCTTGACCGCGCTCGGGCTGTGCGCCGAGATCGGTGACTGGCGGCGCTTCGATCACCCCGACTCGCTCGCTGCCTATGTCGGGCTCGTGCCGTCCGAGCACAGCTCCGGCCAGTCTCGCCGGCTGGGCAAGATCACCAAGGCCGGCTCCACGCACGCGCGCAGGCTGCTGGTCGAAGCGGCGCTGCACTACCGCCTTACGCCGGCGGTCGGCGGCAAGCTCGCCGTCCGTCAGCGCGGCCAGGACCCGGCGCTGATCGACCACGCCTGGCGCGTGCAGCGGCGCCTGAACGCCCGCTGGAACCTGCTGCGAAACGCCCGCGGCAAGCCGGCCGGCGTCGTGACCATCGCGATCGCGCGCGAGCTCGTCGGCGCCTGCTGGGAGATCGCCACCGCCTAAGCCCCGAGACATCACGTCTGGCGTGTCGAGGCGGCGCGGCGGTCCGGGCACTCGCGCACACACGAACGTCCGCGCTTTCGCCTGTGAGCCCGGCCGTCAACCGGCTCGATTTCAGACAGCGGACGCTGCGACGAACCAAGGTCCTGAGACCCCCGCGGTCTCGCATATGAGGCTGACCAAGCGTCGCGCCGACCCGCACCCCCGCGCCGCCCCGACACGCCAGACCACAATCCGCCTCACGCCCGATACGCCGCCGGCCCGATCACTCCTGCGCACTTGACACCTCCACCCCCATATGAGGCGAAAGCGGAAGTCCGTCGGGCGGCGCATGGCAAAGATCCCGCGGCCGGGGCCAGGCACACCGGTCGATGACTTCTCCTGAACTAACGGCGCTTCGCGCGGCGCGCGGTGCGACCTTCGTGGTAGAGCTCAGACATCGGGCCGACCGCGGCCCGGTCGGCGTTCTGCC
>JBKGUS010000095.1:0-13024 GCA_046462295.1 Thermoleophilaceae bacterium
AGGGCGCAGAAGCCGCTACCTGGGGACGCGAAAATCGGAGCTCCAGGCGCTCTGGACCGCCGTCCTAGTCAACCTCCACCCGATCCGGGGCGCACTGAGGGCGCAGGCCGCATAACAAGCACTCGCCGAGCGGCGAGCGGCTTGCGCCACGGGCCGAGGCGGGCAGAGGAGGGCGCGACACACAAGCGCCTTTTTCAGCGGTCTCCGTTGAAAGCGAGCGTCTCGGCGGAGGTGCCAACGACGCTCGCTGTGGACGAGCGGGAGAAGCACGGCGACCGCGTCAGCGCACGCCTGCTTAGCTCAGCGGTTGCAGTAGTCGATGTCGGCCGCGGTAGTGCGCTCGCGGCTCGTCGCAGCCGAATGCTGGCAACGTGAGCCGGCGCCATAGGTCTTTCGTCGGGAGCGATCGTGCGTCGGAGATGGCGGAGGCGCGATATCAGTGCTCGTCAGACCACAAGGAGGCCGTGGCGAACACCGTGATCGTGCACCGCTCGACGAATCCCGCTCGGCGATAGACGCCCACAGCCACGTCTGTCGAGTGCAGTACGGCGCGGTGAAAGCCGCGCTCCTTCGCCCGCTGCAGCATCGTCGTCGTCAGCCCGCGGGCGACACCGCGACCACGCGCATCCGGTGGGACAAACATGCCGTAGATCGAGGCGATGCCGGGCGGCCCGGCCAGTGAGAGGTACGCCTTCCCGACCGCCTGGCCGTCCATGACGGCCAAGTAGCGGTGCCCGGGAGCCCGACCCGGGCCCCAGTGACGGTGAAATTCGGCCACCAACTCGCGCTCTTCGCCCGGGATTTCCCAATAGCGAGCGGTGAGGTCGGTGTAGATCTTCATCGTGTCGTCGCTGACCACCTCTTGGAAAGCGACGTCCTCCGGGAGCGCGGAGGACTCGTGGTGGGCCAGTTCCAGTGACATGCAGGTCATGCGCTCGACAGGAGCGAGCCCGTGCGCGGCGAGCCGGTCGCCGAGGTCGGCCGGGGTGGCGCTGGGATGGACCACCCAGAGGAACTGCACGTGCCGGGCGCGGAACCGCTCGATCACGGTGGAGATCGTCGTGGCGGCGCTGGTGCGCTCGCTGATCCGCGTGCGGATCACGCCGTTGTAGGGGAGGTGCCCGATCGGCGTCTCGAACCACAGCAGGCCGTGCTCGTCGTGCAGTTCGCCTCTGGGCCAACGGCCGAAGTGCGACCACTGAGCGAAGAGCGCGTCCTCGATCTCAGCGATGAAATCCACGCCACACCGATCATCTTGCGCCGACACCCCTCATGCAAATCCGCACGGCTTGCACGACAAGCTGCCCGGTCGTGTCTAGTGGCCGTGCAGGAGCTCAGCCCATGACAGAAGGGGTGTCCGGGTGACCCATGAAACTGGTGATGTCGGCGGCCAGGCGGAGGTGCGTGACCAGCGATCGGAATCCTTGCCCGAGATGACCGGTGCCTCATGAGCGTCGAGCGTGAGCTGCGGGTGCGCTGCAGCGCCGAATGTCGCCACGGCGGACCCTGTGCCGCGTGGGCGGTTAGAGGAACCGATCTGTGCGTCGCGCATGGCAACGGAGCGCCACCGATTGCGAGGTCTTGGGCTGTGCGCTGCGGCGCACACCGGTCGGATGGCGTGCGCTGCAGAGCGTGGGCGGTCCGGGGCGCACGGGTGTGCCGCGTGCACGGCGGGATGGCGCCGGCGGTGAGGGCGGCCGCGGATCGGCGCTGGCGCAACCTGCTGAGCTTTGAGCGGGCGGTGCGGGAGCGGGCAACCCAGCTCCGTGACGAGTACCTCGCGCGGGCCGCGCTGCGCGCCTGGGTGGCCGCCGTGGTGGGCCGTGAGCCCGCCGAGCGAGGGATGGCGCTCGTCGTCGATCGGCTCGAGGCTGAGGCTATAGCCGGGGGCCCGCCCTCCGACGAGGAGCTCGCGCCGTACCGTGCAGCCGCCGACGCGGTGGCGCTTGAGTTCTTCGTCTCGGCGCTGGCCGGCGAGCTCGCCGCCATCCGCCAGGCCGTGGGCGCATCAGGGCTGGGCTCCAGCGCGTGCAGACCACAGCCGCGGCCGGCGGCCTGACCGGCCAGTCGCCCGCCGCCGCGGTAAGGACTCCGATCGCTGGCCACGCACTTCCGCCTGGGCGCCGACATCACCAGTTTCAAGGGTCATGCGGACAGCCCTCCTTCCATGGGGTGGCGGCCCCGCGGGCGTCAGAAGCGCTGCTTTAACCCCAAGAGCAGGGAGACCGTCACCAGTCGGTATCCGCGCCGCCGCATAGCCCGGAGCACACGCGGCAGCGCGGCGCGGGTGGCCGGTCGCTGGCCCTCGCCATCATGCATGAGGACGATCGACCCGCCGCGGGCAAGCCCGATGATGCGTGAGAAGACGGTCGCGGCGTCGGCTCCCACCGAGTCGTGTGAGTCCACGTCCCAGTAGATGGTCAGCATGCCGAGGCGCCGCGCGTCGCGGATGAGGCGCGAGTTCCATTCGCCGAAAGGAGGCCTAAACAGGCAGGGCCTAAAGCGGGTTGTGCGGCGGATCAATCTACTCGTCCGCGCGAGTTGCCGGAAGGAGGGCAGCAGGGGGTGGCTGTAGGAGTGGTTGGCGAGCTCGTGTCCTCCCCTGAGCGCCCGACGCAGGATGTGGGCGCGGCCATGGATCCGGTCGCCCCGGAGGAAGAAGGTGGCGCGGGCGCGGTACCGCCGGAGGGTCCGCAGGACCCGCGCTGTGTGCTTGCTCGGGCCGCCGTCAAAGGTCAGGGAAAGCCTTCGCTGCCCGCGGCGGCCATGGTCTCGAAAGAGTGGCCGGCGCGGCACGCAACCGATCGGACGTCCCGGCGGAGCGGGTTGGCCCTGTGTCGAGCGCCGCTGAACATCAATCGCAGACGTGGGCGGGTTGGCCGGTACCGGAACCGCTGTGCTGGCATCGTCTGGGAACTCGACCGCCAAAGCGGCGCCGAGAAGCGCAGCCGCGCCGGTCCCGCACACGGCCACGCCGCAAATGGCGTGGCGAGCACTCCAAGCTGTCACGCGACTTCAGGGACAAGAGTACTCCGGCGGAGGCTCTCGACCGGGCTCACCCCGTCGACTGGAGCCCAGCCTCCATGCGCCCACGGCCTGGCGGATGGACGCGAGCTCGCGGGCCAGCGCCGAGACGAAAAACTCAAGCGGCACCGCGTCGGCGGCTGCACGGTTCGGCGCGAGCTCCTCGTCGGAGGGCGGGCCGCCGGCTATAGCCTCAGCGTCGAGCCGATCGACGACGAACGCCATCCCTCGCTCATGGGTGGGGGAGTCCGGCACTCGCGTGAGCGCGGTCGTTCCGACGAGGCTATCGCCGCATCTGATGTGAGCGTCAAGGAACGACAACGGCCGACCTGGCTCCACCGCCTCCATCCACAACGAGACCTTGCACAGCTCCACGGCCATCGGGTTCACATCGACGCCGCAGATGCATTGTCCGATCACGTCGCGCAGTGCGCTGCGCAGCGCCTCCGGCGATGGCGGGCTGTTGCTCTTCGGGCGTCGCGAGCGCGGGTTGCGCCGCGGCTGGACGCCGCCGCCTCCGCGCCCTAGGATCGAGTGCGGCCCCCCGGTATGGACCGCACCGACGAGCAGATCCACGCGCGGAGCGTGGGGAACGCATACGCCGCAGCAGGCTGTCCTGTGCGAGCCCCCCAAGATACAGCCGGCACCGGAGCATGACGGGCGCTCGGATCACCGTCGATCAGCTGCTCGCGGGTGCCCGCTCCGGCTTGCGGCGGCTAACCCCGCAGGAGGCACACGCTGAGATGGCGCGAGGCGTACTGCTGATCGACATCCGCTCCGACTCCCAACGCGCCATCGACGGCGTGATCCCTGGCTCCCACCACGTGCCGCGCAACGTGCTCGAGTGGCGCCTCGACCCCACCTGCCCGCACCGCGATCCCGAGGTCGGGCGCCACGACGCGCGCATCGCCCTGATCTGTGACGAGGGCTACCAGTCGAGCCTGGCCGCGGCCACCGTCGGACGCTTCGGGCTGGCCGAGGCGACCGACGTGATCGGCGGGTTCCGCGCCTGGCGTGCGGCGGGTCTGGCGGTCAAGCCCGCGTTCACCTCGCCACCAAAGCGCTGAACGCGCGCACCTCGCTCCGCGACCCGGGACAGACACAACTCGACCGCCTCCGCCTTACCGGTACGGGATCCAAAGCGAGAGCGCCCGTCGCGGCGAGACAGACGAGCGGTATCTACCGCCGAACCTGGCATTGAAGGGCTCGGCTTACCCCTGCGCGCGCTCCAGCACGCCGTCCGGCCGCCCGCGTCGCCGGTCGTGGAGGCCCGCGCCGCGGTCAACGTGTGGGTGAAGCTCTACCAGGACTGGCACGACCGGCTGGTTCGGGTCGCGAAGGTGGCGATCGACGCCGGCGTAGCCGAACGTATTACATCCCTTGGGTCTGGGTCGCCGTCGCCGTCGAAAGCTGGAACTACTACGCCGCTTACGCCGCCCCTCCACTGGGTCCCACAGTATTCGGTCTCGTACGGAGTAGGTGAAGAGATCAACAGCACCGGCGTCTGGTGCCGAACCTATTACTAGCCTTTCTCTTCTCGACATCGCTGCTGCCTGCGCGCTGGTCGTCGAAGCGACGCTGGCCGCCCGAGAGCGCGCCGCGGTTGAGGCGCACCGGGGGAGCCTCTTCCACGTGAAGTCGCTCACTTGCGTGAAGCGCGTCCCAGTTTGAGTGGGTTCGACGCGATACTCGACCTTGAAGACCGCGGCGGCATCCTCCTGCCGCAGAGCGAGCCGGTGGGGCGGCTCGGCCTCTAGCTGCTTCATCTCCAGCTCCCGTGGTTATCGCAGGGGGATCGGCTTGTGCATTACGCGCCAGCGACGCTCGCCCACCACATCCACCGACTTCACCGTGCGACACCACCGGGGGTCGTTGCGCGGGTCGGCGACCAAGGCCCACACCGTCTCCGGGGGGCGCGCGACTCCGATCGCTTCCTCGACCCGCACGGATTTCCACGAATAGCGCGCGCGTCCTAGTCGAGGAGCTCGTAGCCGTGCTCCTTGACGATCGCCTTCAGCCGCTCGACCTCCTCCGGGGTCGGCTCCGCCTCTGGCGGCGGCGGGAGGGTGCGCCTCGGGGCGGGCTCGCTGGTCGCTCGGACCACTTCCTCCATGCCCCCGGGAACCATGATGAAGAGCATCCGGCAGCCGGAATCGCCGACGGTGTAGCGGTGCGGGATGTCGCGCGGTCCGAAGGCGTAGTCGCCCGCGCCCACCTCGATCATCGTGTCGCCCACCTCGATCGTGGCGCTGCCCTCGAGGATCCAGAACCCCTCGTCGTCGCGGTGATGCACATGCAGCGGCGCCTCCCAGCCGGGGGGATTCGTGACGTCGATGATCGTCAACTGCCCGCCGGTCTCAGCCGCCGTGGTCTTGATCACGGCGAGGGTGCCGAACCACCAGCGCGCCTCGCCCTCGTCGCTGGGCACCGCCAGCGGGTCCAGCGCCTGAATCTGTCCCGTCTCCTGCGTCATTTGTCCTCCTCTGTGGTCGTGCCGTCGCAAGGCAGGAGAGCGATCGCATAGCGCCAGGCGCCGTCGCTGCCGCGGTGCACCACGTTGATGCTCCGCTTGGCGACGATTAGGGCGGTGTTGCGCGCCTGCAGGATCTGTCGCGGATCGGCGAGGTAGGTGCCGTTGCGCCCCCAGATGTCGCTCGCCAACCGCGCGATCTCGTCTCCACCGCGCGCTTCTCGCGCTCCGCCGCCCGCGACGAGCAGCGCGCCGTCCTCGAAGAGCTCGGCCAGCGCCTTGCGGTCGCGGATCACGAACGCGTCCTCGAACAGCGTCTCGAGCTCTTCCGGCGTATGCGCTCCCGGTCTCATCGGGGCGCGAAGTTAGACCCCGCGAGGCCGCCTGCCTATTCCAGAAAGCTGGTATTTCGCTTTGGCCCCGGCGGGCGTAGCATCAACCCATGGGCTCGTACGCGATGCAGCGTGCTGCCGAGCGGATCGCAGAGCTCTCAGCGCGTGGCCACGACCTGGTGACGTTCTGGCGGGAGTGCACCGAGGTCCTCGAGGCGGCCGTCCCCTACTACGACAAGCCGTGCTGGTACACGCTCGACCCGGCATCGCTTCTGATCACGAGCCACCACCACGACCGGTTGCCCGAGTTCCCGCCCGAGCTGCTGAATCACGAGTACTACGGCGACGACGTCAACGAGATCTCCGACGTCGCCCGCTCGGAAGCCGGCATCTCGACCCTGCACGAGGCGACCGGAGGCGACCCGTCCTCGAGCCCTACCTGGCACATAAACATGGCGATGGGCGGGGACCGTGGCATCCATCGGCCCGACAGCCTCGGGAGCTAGAAGCGACCCGGAGGGCGCTTCTCTCGTACCTTCGCGGCCTCGCGTGAGGCCAACCGCGACCTGACTGCCCCGGTGAGGATTCGCGCGGGTTGACCTGATCTCCCACATCGACGGCAACACTGATCGCGCTTCGAGGCGAACTCGCCGTGCGATGGGGCTCACTCCACGCCCTTGGTAGACACACCGCCTTCGTCGGGGCGTTCAGATGCGCCAACCTTCGCGTTGCGCGGGACGGGTCGGGTAGCGAAAAGGGAATAACGCCCCTGCCAGGAGGAACCATGGTCAACGATACCCTCGCCCAGAGCGCTCGCGCCGCCCACGATTGGGGCCTCGCCAGCTGGCTCGGCGGCAGCATGTACGGGCAGTTCGCGCTCAACCCCGCCGTTGCGAAGATCGAAGATAAGCGGGAGCGCGGCAAGGTCGTGAACGCGGCGTGGATGGGCTACAACCTGATCAACGCGCTGTCGCTCGGGTCCGTGGCGATCGGCTGGTTCGGCTCCCGGCTCACCGAGACACGGCCAGACCGCCTCTCCCCGGACGAGCGCAAGCTCGCCATGGCGAAGGACGGCTTCACGCTGGCCGCGCTCGCCACGGGCATCGGGAGCGCTGTCGCGGGGGCCCGTCTCGCGAGGCAGGAACCCGAGGGCGCGGTGCCGATCGAGCGAGGCACGAAGCCCGCCAGCGAGACGCCCGCCGAGGCGGCGAAGACGCAGCGCACGCTCTTCGGCCTCGGGTTGCTGAACATCGCCTCGGGTGTGGGGCTCGTGGTCGTGAACGCGCTGCTCGCCCAGCGCAACCACAGCCGTCCCCCGCTCAGGAGGAGCTTCCTGCGCCGCAACCCGTGACGAAGCGGCGCTGGGCGTCCGCCACCGGCGAGAGGCGGTTGCGGAGCGTGGCCACGTGTAACATGGCGTCGCGCGGAGTGCCGCGCACGTCCAGGCGCATGAGGGTCCGCCGAAGCCCGTCGAGGACCCGAGTCAGCTCGTTGGAGACCTAGCCTGGCTGGTCCTGGAAGATCGGAAGCATTCCCTTCTTGGCCTTGCTTGCGACGTCTTCGGCCGTGCCAGAGTCAGCCGGTGCAGCGCACGCTATGCGCGCATGGTTCGCCCCTTTCTCGCACCACCGTCCGCGGGCCCGGCGGGTTGCTTCTCATCACCGACCACACGCCGCTTGAGCCAGCGGCCTTCGGCGCCGGCTACGACTCGCGGCGGGGACTCTCTCACCCTGGTTCGGCTCGATGACCGAGTACGTGTTCTCAGGCGGCCGCATCCCTGAATGCCAGACGACGACCTGCATGGACTACATCGTCAATTCGGCCGGCAGTGGACCGGGGTTCGGCGTCCTCGCAGGCGGGACGGCCGACAGGGACTGGCGCAGAGCATCGCCCGCCACGTCGCGCAAACGCTTGTCGTCGAAGGCGCCTAGGTTCGTACCCGCGACGCGAAAGGGCCGCGCGGCCCGGTGCGTAGCCGGCGCCCACTGACTCCTACTCGTAAGCGCCGCGACTTCTTAGAACCGTCTGCGCGACCAGCAGCGCGTGCATTTGCTCGATGAGGTCTGCCCCATGTATGAGCGCGACCCGCTCCGCCTCTCCGAGGTCTAGCACCTCGTGGAAGGCGGTCGCGGTCCTGAAGAGGAGCGGTCGCGGTCCTGAAGAGGACCCGAGAGCGGGCCGCTTGGGCCGAAAGAAGCGCTCTGTGGCGAAGGGCCCGTTCACCAGCGGGCCAATCCGTTGACGCCAGCCCGGCTCCCGCAGCCTCACGTTTCGACGGCGTCCCCAAGGGTGGCTCACCGCCGAGAACCTAGGTCACGCCGGCCCCTTGCGCCGTCGGTGATGCGCGGCGTAGAGTCGCCCCGACAACTCACACCGGAGGGCTGGTCCATGCATGTTGTGATTCAGCACCGGATCAAGGATCCGGAGCGGTTTTTCTCGGGCGACCCTGAGCAGGTCGCGACTGGCGGACCGCCTGGCATACGCGGGCGCCAGTTCTTCGTCAGCCAGGACAGGTCGGCGGCCGTCTGTCTCTGGGAAGCGGATTCGGTTGAGAGCCTCCGCGACTACATGGAGGGGCTCACCGGGGACTCCGCCGACAACACCTACTTCGAGGTCAACCCGGAGATGTCGATGGGTCTGCCGGAGGCGGCCCGGGCAAGCGCCTAAGCGTGTCGAATCCACCTGCGGCCTTAGAGCGCCCCTGCGGGGGCGCTCTATCGCACCCGTCCGAGCGCCAGGACTGTGTCGCTCAGATCACGAAGCTCGTCGATTTCGATGTGCCACTCCTCCCACGCCGCCTCGACGTCGGCGAGGAAGCGCCTGAAGCCTTTCTGGCCGCGATAGACCGTGCCCTCCAGGCCTCCGACGAGCGCGGGCCGCACCTCGATGTCTACGGAAGCCGCGTTGATCACCGCATCGACGTCACGCTCGGCGTAGGAGCTAAACATCGAGCGCACCGTATCCACGTTCTCGTGCGACATCGCCTACTCTCGCAGCCCGGCGGCTTCGAGGGCCTTCGCCTCGCACCGGCTCTCGAGGTCGGTCGGTTCGGTCATCGGCTGCTCCGCTGCCTGTTGGCTGGGCATGTTGATGCCTCCTCTCGAGGACGAGTCAGATATCAAGCTCCTGAGATTATGACAAGAGCCTTATATCTTGTCAAGGACCTGATATTGTGTCCCGATGAGCGTTCCGGCGATCGGGCAGAGCTACCGCGGCGTCGAGGGGCACAGCAGCTACCTCCTGCGCCAGGCCTGGCAGGCGCTTAGCGCCGCCATGGACTTGGCCCTGCGCCCGCACGGCCTGACGGGGCCGCAGTACGGGGTGCTGAGCGTGCTCGCGCGCGAGCCCGGCGCATCGGGCGCCGATCTCGCGCGGGCCTGCAACACCACCCCCCAGGCGATGAACGGGGTGCTGGCGACGCTCGAACGCGAGTCCCTGATCGAGCGCCGTCCGCATCCCACGCATGGTCGAATCCTCCAAGCTACGCTGACAAACGAGGGCCAACGGCGGCTCGAGGCCGCACACCCGGCCATGCGAGCGCTCAGGCGGGAGATCGAGTGTGACTTCAGCTCGGACGAGATCGCGACCGTCAAGACCTGGCTCGTTGCGGCTGCCCAGCGGCTCGAACGGGCCACCGAGTCACGAGCCGCGTAACACCAGGCCGCCTCGTGTCGTGCTGATCACGGACATCGTGTCGGCGCGAAGCGATACCGACCGCGCTCCCGCGCTCGCTGCTCCCTTGGACGATCACCCGAGCGTGTCGCTGGCCCGGCCGGCGGTGCGCTGAACAGGCCTCGTCCTCGCCCACGGCAGTCATGTCCGCCCCACTGGGGGGCGTGATTGCGCTGCGCCGATAGGAGTAGCCGGCACTGGGACGAGGAGCCGTGCGCGTTACATGAAGAAGCCGGACGGCCCGAGGGGTCGCCCGGTGATCGCCCTCGGCAGGTACTGCTCTTGGAGGATCGACGCAACCAGCTCTCGCCGGCTACTTACGCCGATCTTGTCGAAGATCGACTTGAGGTGGTCCTGGATGGTGTTGGGGGTGATGTGCAGCCGATTGGCGATCTCGCTCGTCGAGAGGCCGCGACAGACTAGTCCCGTCAGGACCTGCTCCTGCTTCGTCAGCCCGTAGGCCATCATCAGAACCGGCGCGAGCTCGGCGGGAGAGGGTTCTTCGATGATGACTGCGATCGCGTCGTTCTCCGGAGTCGCCATCCGCGAGGCATGGAGCACCGCCCAGCGGCCGGCGCGGGTTCGGACCCTCAGCCTCGGAAATCCGTCCGGGCCTAGGCCGGGATCGCGGAGCCTGGCGGCGAGCGCCTGGACCTCGACCGGGAGCGCGGGGCGGCTCGGTTCCGGATGCCCGAGCTCCTCGAGCCAGCGCTCGCCTGCCTCGGTCGTCGAAACCAGCGAGCCGTCCGCTCCCACCACTACCAGCCCGGGCGCGTCGGCGACGTCCGCGAGCTCGGTGCTCGCGACCAGGATGCCCGCCCGGATCCCCTCCGCGAGATGCGGCGCGAGCCGATGGACGTACGCGACCTCCGCGCGCGAGAAGGTCACCCCCATCTCCCGGTGCAGACACATGTAGCCCCAGCAGGCGCCGCCCGCGCGGAGCACGGCCCGCAGCTCGTCGCCGAGTCCGAGCGGCCGGAAGATGTCGCGGTAGCGACGGCTCGCGTCCATGTCCCCGCCGGTCGCTTGGGCGAGCGTGCGTACGCCAAAGCGTTCACGCGCAAGCGTCGTCCACTTGTTGACGTCCGCATCGATGAACTCGTTCTGGATGAAGTAGGAGACCGTCTCGGGCGGGATCTCCTCCTGATGCGGCTGGGTGAAGAGAAGCGTCGTCGGATCGACGGTCGCCCAGAAGGCCGCGTCGAAAGGCACCGCCCGACGCAAACGCCGGAGAACCCGATCGCGCAGCGCCTCCGGCGGAAGACCCGAGCGGCAGGTCTCGACGATCGCAGCGGTCAGGTTCCCGAGCGCCGCTCCGCCCTTCACCGTGTCACCCGGAGTCCACCGCTTCGATTCTACGTCCGCTCGCCTCAGCCGCCGGCGGGCTCGGGCTCGGGCAGCACGCCGAGCTGGCGCAGCAGCCCGAGCTCGTCTCGCGCCACCCACACCTCCACGATCCTGCCGTCCTCGATCCGCTCGATCGTGACGCCGTCGATCTCGAACGGTCGGTCGGTGGCAGCGAGCGGGCCGAGCTGCCCGCTATGCGTCCCCCTCGCCCGCCAGCGCGTCACCACCGTGTCGCCCTCGGCGACTTGATCTTCGACCGTGCTGCGCGCGTCCGGGAAAGCTTGCCGGTACCCCGCCACGAACCCCTTCATCGCATCGACTCCACGAAGCTCGCCGTCGGCGGACGTGCCGTGGAACACCACCTCGGGGCTCAGAATCTCGTCCGCAAGCGCGTCGTCACCGGTGCTGAACAGCTCGGTGAACCGCCTCGAAAGCTCCTTGTTGACCTCGGACATCGGTACCTCCGCTGATCGCCTCTCCAGCCAGACGCTGGACCGCCAAGGGGACGCTAGGGCCGGCCGGCACGAACGGCCATCCCAACTCTTTGGGATCTTTCAGCGGCACGGGCGGGCTATCGCAACCGGCGCAAAGCGATCACGCCGCTAGTGAGGCGACAGGCGACTGCTCGGGACGAGCGCCAGTCGTGAGCGCCAGCGCCGCGAGTCCCTCGCCTTGGTCGGGCATTGCAGGAGCCGGCGGCCCTACGGGGGAGACTCCTGACCGTCGTCCGAAAGTCCGCGGCGGTCAGGCCGGCGGAGGCGCTGGGCTCGCGCCGACTACCCAAACGGCAGCCAACCGTCCCGATAGGACGTCGGCCGCGGCTGCGGCAGGTGAGCATAAGGCGCTTAGCGGTGCTGACCGGCGGTCTCGGGGCTCATACGGGCGCCTGAGCGGCCGGTGCCGCCCCGCTGGTAGTGCAGCCGGGTTGGCTGTTCTACGCGGGAGGGACCATGTTCTCGCTTTGCAGTTTCGATGGTTGCAGTCCACCGAAGCGCCGGCTAGTCATTCCAGATGGTGGAAGCGCTCGCCGAGTGCTTGGAAGAAGTCTGAGCGCGTGACGATCCCGAGGACTCGCTGGTCCGCGTCGACGATTGGGATGATCCGGACCCGGTGATGCAGGAAGGTCTCCGCCAGCTGGGCGTCCGAGTGCTCCGGACCGGCGGAGACCTTCTCCGTGGTCGCGTACTTGGAGACCGGGTCGGCGCCGCACTCGAGACGCTTCTTAATCGCCTCGTCGATCGATTGGGGTACGAACGCCGCGGACTTGAGCACGCGTAGGTAGCCGGGGAACATCGCCTCGATGAACTCGCGCTCGCCGAAGACCCCGTAGAGCCTGCCCTTCGCATCCACGATCGGAAGCGCCGACACTCCGGCCTCGCTGATCTTGGCCACGGCCTTACTCACGCCGTCGTCGGCCTCCAGTAGCGGCACCTCGCGGATAATGGCCTTCGCCAGCTTGTCGGGAGACATGCTCACCCACTCCCAATAGATAGGCTAGAGCAAGTAGCCGGTCGGTCCCCGGAGAGAACCGTCGCTGGAACTCGTGGCGTACAGCGGGCCCTTCCTCGCCACGACTGAACCGACATCGCACGCCCGAGAGTGCGACCAGCTGGCCGACTAGCGCGGAGTAGCGCCTGCTACGTCGGCGGCTGCGGTCGTCCGCGTCGACCCGCGGGCGGCGCGCTCGCAGGTCGTCCAGAGCCGCGATTGCTCTTGCCGCCCCCGCTATTGCTTCCGGCGCACAGCAGTCACGCCGCGACCGAAGGTGCAGGTGCCTGTCTTGGACGAGCAGGAGGCGCCCGCTGTCAACGGGCCCCAGCTCTCGCTTTGGTTGGGCGAAGCGAAAGTCCGGACGGCGCCCTCGGCGACGATCGCCGCAGCGCTTCCATAGCGCCCGTTGGGGCGCCGCCCGCGGTCCGGCCGAGCACAAGGAACCCAGAAACCCAGAAACCCCGCGATTTGCGGGGCTTTCTCGCCTATGGGCGCGGCTGGGTTCGAACCAGCGACCTCTCGCGTGTGAGGCGAGCGCTCTCCCGCTGAGCTACGCGCCCGGGAGAGCGCTCGCCTCACACGCGAGAGGTCGCTGGTTCGAACCCAGCCGCGCCCATAGGCGAGAAAGCCCCGCAAATCGCGGGGTTTCTGGGTTTCTGGGTTCCTTGTGCTCGGCCGGACCGCGGGC
>JBKGUS010000096.1:0-38315 GCA_046462295.1 Thermoleophilaceae bacterium
ACGAGCGGCTCCACCATCATTGGCATCCCCGCGCGGTCGCACTGTGGCTTCAGCCGGAGCACGTTCTCGACGCAGTCGCGCCGAACATCGGGGTGGCCCGGCACGTCGAGCAGGTTGACGACGACGCAGGCGGCGTCGAGACGCACCGCCTGGCCCACCGCGTCTTCGATCATCCGGCTGTAGAGCAGCTCCGGCAACTCACTGCCGTACACGTTCGCCAGATCGGTGCGCAGCACGAGCGCGGGCTTGTCTCGGCCCGGCCGTGACTGCAGCAGCTCCGCCTGCCCCGCGGTCAGCTGGATCGCGTCCGGCGCCGCGTCGACCAGCCGCTCGACGGCCGCCGGCATGTCCTCGATCCCGCGTAGAAAGGCAGGCTCCCCGACGAAGCCGTGATCGACCGCGACGTCGAGGCAGCGGCGCGAGCGGGCGTCGAACAAGCGATTGAGGCGGTACGCGGTCACGCGCGCCCAACGGTAGGTGCCACCCGACATCGTTGTCAACCGGGATCGCGGCGGTGACCGCTCGGTGTTTGACAACGCTGCCGGAGGGGCAAGACAACGTTGTCAAATATGCGCCCGCCGCCGGAGGGCTGGGGCGGCCGGCTGGCCAAGGTTGAGACTCCAGATGGAGCGGCGGTGACAGCGACCACGGACAGCGCCGGCTTGAAACGCAAGGCTCGGCCGCCGGGTTCGTCGAGTCGACCGACGATGAAAGACGTCGCGCAGGCCGCCGGCGTCAGCCTGAAGACCGTCTCTCGCGTCGTGAACGGGGAGCCCGGCGTGGGCGCGGAGACGGCGAGGCGCGTGACCCAGTCCATCGTCCGGCTCGGGTTCCGCCGGAACGACCTTGCGCGCAGTCTGCGTCGCTCCTCGGCCACCCTCGGGCTGATCATCGAGGACCTCGCCAACCCCTTCTACTCGGCGATCGCGCGCGCCGTGGAGGACATGGCGCGGCGCCAGGGGTACGTGGTGATCACCGCGAGCTCGGAGGAGAGCCCGGAGCGCGAGCGGGAGCTGGTGGCGACGCTGATCAGCCGGCAGGTGGAGGGCCTCCTGCTCGTCCCCGCCGCCAAGGACCACGACTATCTGCGACCCGAGCTCTCGCTCGGCACGGAGGTCGTGTTCCTCGACCGTCCGCCCGGCGGCATCGACGCGGACGTCGTGCTGCTCGACAACGCCGGCGGCGCCCGCGCCGGAGTCGAGCACCTGCTCGCCCAGGGGCACCGCCGAATTGGGCTGCTGGGCGACCCGCCGCCCGTCTACACGGTCGCCGAGCGTGTCGCGGGCTACCGCGCGGCGCTCGAGGCCTGGGGCGTCCCCGTGGACGAGTCGCTGATCCGGCTGGACGCCCACCTGGTGGGCCAGGCCGAGCGCTCGACGCGCGAGCTGCTCGAGCTGTCCGACCCGCCCACGGCGCTCTTCGCCGCCAACAACCGGGCCAGCGTGGGTGCGGTACGCGCCATCAGCCCGGCGCGCGCCCGTGTCGCTCTCGTCGGCTTCGACGACTTCGAGCTGGCCGACATGCTCCCCGTGCCCGTCACGGTCGTGCGCCACGACCCCATCGAGATGGGACGGCGTGCGGCCGAGCTGCTCTTCGCCCGGCTGGCGGGCGACGATCGCCCGCCGCAGCGGATCGTCCTCGACACCGAGCTCGTTGTGCGCGGCTCCGGCGAGGTGCGACGATGAGGCCGCTGGCGCTCCCCCCCAATGCCTTCCCGCGCTTCTACCGCGGCGGCGAGCGGATCGCCGCGCTGCGCGGCACCCCCGCCACGGAGCGCACGCCCGAGGACTGGATCGGCTCGGTCACCACCGCCTTCGGCTCGGCGCGCGACGGCCTGACCCGGCTGAACGACGGCCGCACGCTCGCCGACGCCGTGGCCGCGGACCCCGAGTCGTTCCTCGGCGCCGCGCACGTAGCCCGCTACGGGCCCGACCCGCGGCTGCTCGTCAAGCTGCTCGACGCCGGCGAGCGGCTGCCCGTGCACTTCCATCCCGGGGCCGCGTTCGCGCGCGAGCATCTGGGCCGCCCGCACGGCAAGACCGAGGCCTGGGTGATCGTC
The DNA here is from genome assembly GCA_046462295.1 of Thermoleophilaceae bacterium. Lineage (GTDB taxonomy): Bacteria > Actinomycetota > Thermoleophilia > Solirubrobacterales > Thermoleophilaceae > JACVRW01. The sequence continues at coordinate 2,060 of JBKGUS010000096.1, forward strand.
TCCGCCGAGGGCAGCGACCCCGCCGTGCACCTCGGGCTTCGCGAGGAGGTCGGACCGGAGACGCTCGCCGGCTGGGTCGAGCGACAGAACGTTGCGGCGATGCTGTCCGCGATGGTCCGCCTGCCCGTCCGTCCCGGCGACGTGATCTTCGTGCCGGCCGGACTGCTGCACACGATCGACGAGGGGATCCTCTTGGTCGAGCTCCAGGAGCCGAGCGATCTCTCGGTGCTCCTCGAGTGGGAGGGCTTCGAGATCGACGGGCGCGCCGAGGGGCACCTCGGACTCGGCTTCGAGCTGGCCCTGCAGGCCGCCGACCATTCCAGGCTCGCGCCCTTCGGCGTCGAGCGGCTCACCGCGCGGCGGAGCGACGGCGAGCGCCCGGGCGTGGAGCGGCTCCTGCCACCCGAGGCCGACGGCTTCTTCCGCGCGGAGCGAATCCGCCCGCGCCCCTCGTCGCCCCTACCGCGGGAGTTCTCCATCCTCGTCGTGCTCGGCGGCGAGGGCCGGCTCATGACCGACGGCGGGGAGCTCGAGCTGCGACGCGGCCACACGGTACTGGTCCCTCACGCCGCCGGGCTCGGCTCGCTCGAGGGAGAGCTCGACGTCCTGCGCTGCCTGCCACCGGAGGCGAGCGCATGATGCCCGGCTTCCTGGTCGGCATCGACGTAGGCACGACGTACTGCAAGGCGGCCGTCGTGGACGGCGACGGAGCGGCTCGCGCCCACGGCCGCGTCTTCACTCCTTGGCGGCGGGTGGCGACCGGCGCCGAGGTCGAGCCGGAGCGGCTCGTGCAGGCCGCCCTGGGCGCGGCGGAGCGGGCGCTCGAGCGGTCGCCGGCGGGCCGCATCGACGCCTTGGGAGTGACGAGCATGGCCGAGACCGGCGCGCTCCTCGACGCGGGGGGTGTGCCCGTGGCCCCCGCCATCGCCTGGCACGACGAGCGCGGGGCGAAGGAGGCCGACGCGCTCAAACGTGACATCGGCAGGGGGCGTTTCACGGCGACGACGGGCCTGCCCGCGAGCCCGCTCTGCACGCTCTCCAAGTACCGCTGGCTGCGCTTCCACCACGACGGCAGCGAGCGCGGCGTGCGCTGGCTGAACGTCGCCGAGTGGATCGTGCGCAGCCTCGGTGGGGATGAGGTGGGCGATCTCTCGCTCGCCTCTCGCACCGGCATGCTCGAGCTCGACCGCCGCGCCACGTGGTCCGAGGCGCTCGAGTGGGCGGATGCGCCGGCTGGCCTGCTGCCCCCGCTGGCACCGTCCGGTGCCCCTGCCGGTCGTGTGACGCGGGGCCTCGAGCGGGCGCGCGGCGCCGTTCTCTCCGTGGCGGGACACGACCACCTCTGCGCCGCCGTCGGTGCCGGCGCGGTCTGCGACGGCGACGTGTTCGACTCCTGCGGCACCGCCGAGGCGTTCGTGCGCTCGGTCGAGCCGCCGCTGCCCGCCGAGCGGCGCCTGCGGGCCGTTGCCGACGGTGTGACCGTCGGCTGGCATGCGCTTCCGGACCGCCTGGCGCTGCTCGGCGCGTTGGAGTCGGGGCTCGCCCTGGAGCGCGTCAGGCGCCTTCTGGGGGTCGAGGACCCGAACGAGCTCGACGCCGAGGCGCTCACCGTGCCGGCCGGACCGGGCGGCCTGACGTTGAGGGACCTCGCCGGCCTGCCCCAGAGCCCGGCCGGCCTCCCCTACGACGCAAGCCGCGCGGAGCTCTGGCGCGCCGCGCTCGAGGCGCTGGCCGCCGGCGGGCAGGCGATACTGCGCACGATCGAGGAGCTGGCCGGCCCCACGAGCCGCATCGTCGTGACCGGCGGCGGCGCCCGCAGCGAGGCCATGCTGGCGATCAAGCGCTCGGTGCTCGGACCGTTCGAGCGACCACCGGTGGAGGAGGCCGGCGCCCGCGGCGCCGCGCTGCTCGCCGGCTGCGCGGCAGGTGTCTTCGCGGGCATCGGCGAGCTGCCGGCGCCCGAGTCGGCGGCGATGGAGGCCTACTCGTGACGGATCAGGCGCCGGCAGGGAAGCCCCCGACCAACGGCGCTCTTCTGGAGGCGCGCGGGATCCACAAGAGCTTCGGCCGCGTGCGCGCCCTGCGCGGCGCGGACTTCGAGGTAGGCCGGGGCGAGGTCGTGGCGCTGGTCGGCGACAACGGCGCCGGCAAGAGCACCTTGATCAAGGTGCTGTCGGGAATCCATGCCGCCGATGCGGGCGAGATTCGCTTCGAGCAGGAACCGGTCAGCGTGCCCACACCGGAGGCGGCGCGCGAGCTTGGCATCGAGACCGTCTACCAGGACCTGGCGCTTGCCCCCGACCTCGACCCGGCGGCCAACCTCTACCTGGGGCGCGAGATCCTCCGCCCCGGACCCCTCGGTTGGCTCGGCGTCCTGGACAAGCGGGCGATGCGTCGCAGGACGAGCGAGGCGTTCGCCTCGCTCGGGGTCGGCCTGCAGAGCACCGACGTGCCCGTGGCCACCTTGTCGGGCGGCCAGCGCCAGGGAGTCGCGGTCAGCCGCGCGGTGACTTGGGCCAGCAAGATCGTGATCATGGACGAGCCGACCGCGGCCCTCGGCGTCGTTCAGACGCGCAAGGTCCTCGAGCTGATCCGCCGGGTTCGAGACTCGGGGCTGTCAGTCGTCCTCATCAGCCACAACATGCCCGAGGTCTTCGAGGTCGCCGACCGAATCGAGGTCCTGCGCCTCGGTGAGAGGGTCGCCAGCTTCAGAGCCGCCGAGGTGTCCATGGAGGACGTCGTCGCGGCGATGACCGGCGCGCTCGGCCACCTTTCCAACGGCGACCGCGAGAACCCGGCGGCGCCTGAGCGAGAGGGGCGATGAAGCGCGCAGAAGAGGCTCCGGCGGCGGCGGGCGGGCCCGAGTTCGCCGAGGAGGAACCCCAGGAGGAGCGCGCCTGGCTGCGGCGCCTGGCCGGCTCGAACATCTGGATCTTCCTCATCCTCGGCGGAATCTGCCTCGTCTTCGCGCTCCTCAGCTTCGACGCCTTCGCCTCGAGGACGAACATCCGCAACATCACCGTGGACGCCGCCGTGCTGCTGGTGCTGGCCGTCGGCAGCACGTTCGTCATCATCACCGCGGGCATCGACCTCTCGGTGGGCTCGGTGCTCGTTTTCTCGGGCGTCGTTTCGGCCAAGCTCATGGAGGCCGTCGGCGGCGAGAGCACGGGCGTGATACTGCTCGGCCTCGTCGCGGCTCTCGGCTCAGGCTTCGCCTGGGGGCTGTTCAACGGCGTCGTCATTGCCAAGCTGAAGGTCCCCGCGCTGATCGTCACGCTCGGCTCGTTCGGCGCGGCACTGGGCTTCGCGCAGCTGATCACCGACGGGGTCGACGTGCGCGACGTTCCGTTCCCCCTGGTCGAGTCCGTCGGCACCGGGCTCCTGTTCGACCAGATCCCGTACCTGGTGCTGATCGCCGGCGGCGTGGCCCTCTTCTTCGCCATCGTGCTGGCGCTGACGCGCTTCGGCCGCCACACCTACGCCGTGGGCTCCAACGAGGAGGCAGCGCGTCGCGCGGGCATCAACGTCGACCTTCACCTGATCAAGATCTACGCGCTCGCTGGGACACTTTCGGGACTCGCCGGCTTCATGTCGCTCGCCCGCTTCGCGACGACCACCATCGCCGGCCACTCGACCGACAACCTCCAGGCGATCGCCGCCGTGGTGATCGGCGGCACGAGTCTGTTCGGCGGCATCGGCACCATGGCGGGGACCGTGGCCGGCGTCTTCATCCCGGCAGTGCTGGAGAACGGCTTCGTGATCCAGGGAGTTCAGCCGTTCTGGCAGGAGGTAGCGGTCGGGGGGGTCCTGATCCTCGCCGTGTACCTCGACCAGCTCAGACGACGTGCCCGCTTCCGCGAGTAGAGAGGAGACTGCCCATGGGCCAAGGCCGTCCTTGTCACGTGACCACAGAGAGGGGGCAAAGATGAGGAGACTCAGAATCGCGCTGGTGCCCTGCCTCGTCCTCCTGGCCCTCATCGTCGCCGCCTGTGGTGACGACGATGACGACGGCGGCGGTGGCGGCGAGCGCAGGAGCATCACGCTCGTGCAGGGCGTGAAGGGTGACGAGTTCTACATCACGATGGGATGCGGGGCGCAGGAGGCCGCGCAGAGGCTTGGCGTCGATCTCGATATCACCGGTCCGGACGAGTTTGCCGCGGATGCGCAGACCCCGGTGCTGAACGCCGTCGTGGCGAAGCAGCCGGACGCGATCCTGATCGCGCCGACGGACAGCAAGGCCATGTTCGCGCCGATCCAGCAGGCGGCTCAGGCCGGCATCAAGATCATCCTCGTGGACACCACGCTCGAAAACCCGGACGTCGCCGAGTCGCAGATCGCGTCCGACAACGTCCTGGGCGGCCGCATGGCCGGCGAGCAGCTGCTCGAGCTGATCGGCGGTAGTGGGAAGGTCATGGTCGAGAACGTGAAGCCGGGCATCTCGACGACCGACCAGCGCCAGCAGGGCTTCGAGCAGGCGATCGAGGGGAAGCCGGGGGTCGAATATCTCGGCACGCAGTTCAACGACGACCGGCCGGACAAGGCCGCGGCGCAGGTCAAGGCCCAGCTGGCGAAGGACCCGGACCTGAAGGGAATCTTCGCGGCCAACCTGTTCTCGGCCGAGGGCTCGGCCAACGGGCTGCGCGAGGCCGGGAAGCTGGGCGAGGTCAAGATGGTTGGCTTCGACGCCGGCCCCGCCCAAGTCGAGCAGCTCGAGGAGGGCCTCGTGCAGGCGCTCATCGCCCAGAAGCCGGCCGACATCGGACGCCAGGGCGTCGAGCAGGCCGTAAACGCTCTCGAGGGAAAGCCGGTGAAGGAGGAGATCACGACCGGCTACGTGACCGTCGAGAAGGACCAGCTGGACGACCCCGAGGTCAGGGAAGCGCTGTACAAGCCCAGCTGCTGACCCCGTCCCTCCTGCTCCGGGCCGGCGGCGCCGGTTGGCGCCGCCGGCTCGCGGGCTGCGGTGAAGACGGGTGCTGATCGCCGGGCCCAACCTACCCATCGACCGGACGATCCGGCTCGACGAGCTCCGACCCGGCGAGGTGCTGCGGGCGCGTGAGGCCGACGCCGGGCCGGGCGGCAAAGGGGTCAACGTCGCGCGAACGGCCGAGGCGCTGGGATGCCCGGCCAAGCTCGTGGCGTTCCTGCCCCGCGGCTGGAGCGGCGAGGCCGTGGGCGCCTGGCTCGCCGATGCGGGTGTCGCCTCCACGCCGTCCCCGTCCCCGGCGAGGTCCGCTCCGCCGCGATCATGCTCGAGGCCAGCGGGCGCACCACGGTGCTGAACGAGCCCGGTCCGCCCGCCGACGAAGAGGCATGGCGCGCATACGTCGGGTCCGTGCAGGCGCGCCTGACCGGACGGCGCGTGCTGGTGTGCTCGGGCAGCACGCCGCCGGCGAGTCCCGCCGACGCCTACGCCCGCCTCGTGCGGCTCGCCGCCGCGGCGGGTGCCATCGCAATCGTCGACGCCACCGGGCCCACGCTCGGGGAGGCGATCGCGGCTGGCGCGCACGTCGTCACCTCGAACCTGGCCGAGGCGGAGGAGCTCATCCTCGGCAGCGGGGACCACGGCGTTTATTCCGCCGGCGTGGGGTTGGAGCGGCGCGCGCGGGGGTGCGCCCGCGAGCTCCTTGCGCACGGAGCGGGCGACGCGCTCGTGGCGGGCCTCGCCTGCGCGCTCGAGCGCCGCGAGCCCCTCCCCGCGGCGGTCCTCGCCGGCATGGCGGCCGCCGCCGCCAGCGTGGAGCAGGAGCTACCAGGCCGGATCGACCCCGCGCGCCCGCGCCTACCGAGCCACGCTCGGTCCGCCGTAGCCCCGCGAGATCGAGGAGGTCTCAGAAGCTCCAAAGGAACGTCCAGCCCGCCTGACGGTTGATCCCAGTGCCGAGGGGTGGCGGGGGAATGCCGCCTGGGTCGGGGAAGACAGCGGGCCGAGGAGGGCCGGCGACGACGCTGCGAGGACCTGGGCCGAGGAGATCGACCGGTCCTAAGGCCGGCGCGCCCGGCCGGGCGGCGCTGCGCCCCCAGCAACAGATCGACAGGTCCGCGGCCCGCCCCAAACCGGGCCGCCGAGACGCGGCCGTGGCAGTACCTGGAGTTTGCGCCTACCTTGCCGAGACCCGCCGCTTCTGGAACGAGAGAAGCCTAGTGCGTGCAGGGCTTCTTCCGATGGAGCTAGCCGGACTCGAACCGGCGACCTCCTGGGTGCGATTCGGGCGTGCGGAGCGTTCGAATCGGGCGATTTGCAGGGCTTTTGGCGGGCGGCCCGCCGAGTGACCGCCGTCAGGATGGCCGGCGATTGCAGGCGATTACAGGGAGTTTGCCCCCGACTACTGCCGTTCGGGGGCAAACACCCACCGCGGAGTAGAGCGCGTCGATCCCACCCGCCCCGAGCACGCAGACCTCCTCGCGCTTGCCCCGTCCAGACACCAGGCGTCCGCCGGCGAGGCGTGATCACGCCTCGTTAGGCGGCATGGTCGACACACGGCTCCTTCTGTAGGAGAGCAGCAGCGAGGTGGGAGCTGATTACAGGCTCACGAGCACCTGCGATTCGTCCGCAGCGATCGCGACCGACCCCGGCGGACCCGACTGCTTTGTGCCGATTCCGATAGTGAGCGGCGTTCGCGGGCGAGCATCGCTGCGCGGGTCCGTGCCCTACGCCAGCAGCGCGTCCTCGTCCAGGATCTTCGTGCCGGGGTCCCGGCCATTGCCAGATTCGAGTCCGGATACGCGCCCGCGACCCCGTAGTCGGTCTTCTTCGATACCGAGCCGGCGTCGCAGCGTGCGTCTCGAGCCCCGGCGCCCCCGGCACCGCTGTTGGTCGCGCGGCGGATGACGGGTGCCGCGCTCTTGACGCTGGTTTGCGCGGGGATATACGGTCGCCGTCAGAGTTTGGACTGAATCTCCGGCCGAAAGGGAGCGAGGAATGAGCGGAAGAACATTCCGACTGTCGTGCGTCCTGCTGTGTGGGCTTGCCGCGCTTGGCGCCTCACTCGCTTCCGCTGCTGCCGGAGGGGGGAACCCGACGGCCTCGGGCCACGCGAACCTCAGCGTCGGCGACGGGCAGACGAGGACCTTCTCCTTCAATGCGGTCCAGCGTGCTGACGGAACGGTGACCGGCCAAGTCGAGGTCAACAATCCCTCCTTCCCGATTCGCGTCCACTCCGCGATCGATTGCCTGAAGTTCGGCGGAGGCAACCGCGTCATCGCGAGCGGCCCGGTCACCCAGTCGTCCGATCCCGGCACCATCGCCATCGGCCGCATCGCCGTCTTCGCCGTCAAAGACAACGGCGAGGGAGTAAACGCTGCGCCCGACAGGATCACCACGATTCCCGACTACGACCCCCCGAAGAGCTGCAATGACTTCAGCGTCTCCGCGAGCGGCCTGCGAGACGATACGTCCGGGGTCCTCGTGCGGCCCTGGAGGGCAATAGAGGCCGGCCAGATCCAAGTTCGACCGTAGCGGCTGCGTCGCACACCGGCTCGCTTCCGCGTTTCGAAGCAGGTCCTGCCCGCCGCGGCCGGATGATGCCGCGATTGCCTACAACCGCTGCTTCGGACTGTGAGCAGGCCGAGGCCCGGTCACTCCGGGCACTCGCAATGGACGAGCGGGAGCAGCGCGGCGAGCGCATCCGCGCACGCCCGCTCGCCACAGAGTTGCAGTAGTCCGTGTCGGCGACGACCGCGCTGTCGTGGCTCCTCCGGAGCGAGCGTCTGCAGGGTCCGAGTGGAAACGCACGTTCGCCGTGCGAAGCAGGCGCGCACGCGCAAACGCGGCGTAGGGTGTTCGTCTACGCGGTCGAGCGGTTAAGGGCCGCGATCAAGCGCGCCCCGGTCCGGTTGGCCACTGCGGCCAGGCCGGCGAGGGGCTTCGAGAGCGCACGGACGGCGGGGCCGCGGCCGGATCCCTGGCGCTCGGCGAGTTGCGGTCCGATTGCCTCTGCGATCGCCACCACCCCAGTGAGCGGTCGAGCCATCACCCAGATCTCGCGGATCTTCCTGTCCGCGTTGAACTCGAGCAGGGTCGTCGACTTGAACGGCTTGCCGAGCACGCGAGCGTCGGAGATAAGGACGTGCGCCCGGTCGTCGCCGAGCTCGTGCGTGTACGCGACGTCGGTGACCACATCGAGGACGATCGCGAGCAACGTGGCGACGGAGTCGCGACCCTCGAAGCCCGGATCGCCGATCACTGGCGAGTGGAAGATCACGTCGTCCGCGAGCAGCGCAACCAACCGATCGAGGTCCCGCGCCTCGAACGCTTGCCGGTACGGGTGAGGCTCCATCGACTGCTCCCCCTCTGAAGTCGTTGTGACCAGGCACGCGGAGGCTATCCCTGGCGGGAGGTGCGTTCAGCCGCGGCGCTGGTCGCGCGAAGCACTGCGGAAGCCCGGCAGCGCTCCGCATGTTCTCTGCTTCCGCGTGGCACCGGTCGTCTCGGCCTAGCGCTGCTGCCGGACGCTCGCCCAGGACGGCCAGCGGTCGTCACCCGCGGCGACGCCAGCGCTTCCGCGATCGCCGACGCACGCGAGCTGAGCCGATCTCGATTCGAGACGCTCGGAGTCGTCCAAGCGGGCGCTTCACGCCCGTCCGGCGACCGGCCGTGCCGCCACGATCGACCGGAACGACGCAGTTCTCTCCCGCGGGCCGTGACCCTGAGCGCCCTGGCTCAGCGCACCTGGACGTTGCCCCGCACGATGTCGTTGAACGCGGCCGCGTCGTTGCAGGCGAGCGGCTCGTTCTCGGGCATCCCGGTGATCCGATCCGGCGGGTCGTCGGCGCCCTCCCCGTCGTCCTGCACTGCGACGTGAACCTGCTCGTTCGGGAGGAACACGGCCGGGTCGCTGGTGTGTGTGACGGTCCCGCTCATGTGGGCGATGTTCCCGTCGACTGCGAGGCAGTCGATCGCGATGTGCGCGAAGGCGTCGAGTGACCGGGGGTAGACCTGGGCCTGCCCCGTTGCGGTGCCGTCCTCCCGAAGCGTGGCGCTAGTTTCGCCCGAAGCCGGGCAAGCTGGTGCGGCCGCTCGAAAAAGCGGCCGCCGGCGTAGCCACCTGCGGTGGGCTGCTGGGAGGCGACGCTGTGCCGGACAGCGGCGAAGCATCTCTCCGCTGCCGGCGGACCGCACGGGCTGCAAGTCTGCCACGGTGCTGCCATGAGGCGCGTCTACTTGTTGCGTCACGCCAAGTCGAGCTGGAAGGACCGCTCGCTCGCCGACCGCGACCGCCCGCTCGCAGGCCGGGGCAAGCGAGCCGCCAAGGCCGTGGCCGGCCACATCGAGGCGGAGGGGATCCGGCCCGATCTCGTGCTGTGCTCTTCCGCACGGCGCAGCCGCGAGACGCTCGAGCGGGTCGAGGTCGGCTTCGGCGAGCGGGTCGAGGCGCGATTCGAGCCGGGGCTCTACGGCGCGAGTGAGAGCGAGCTTCTGGCGCGCCTGCGCGCGCTCCCACCCGAGGTGGACTCGGTCATGATCGTTGGGCACAACCCGGGACTCGAGGATCTTGCTCTCGCACTGGCCTCGAAGGGTGCCGAGCGCGCGCGCACGGCGGAGAAGTATCCGACCGCGGCGCTCGCCACGATCGACCTGCCGGCGGACGATTGGGGCGCGATCGAACCGGGTAGCGGCGAGCTCGTGGGCTACGTCCGACCGCGCGACCTGGACTGAGGGCCTCGCCACACTGCCGCCGCTTGTCCGTCTCGATTCACCCAAGTTGCTGCGCGGCGCACCGACACAGACTCCCGGCGACGCATGCCCAAACCGCGTCACCTGAAGACGGAAGCGACGGTCAGTTCCAATCCGGGGCATCCTCGCCGGCCACAACCGCGTCGAACTAACCGCCGAGCAGGCGATCGACGCGCTGGCCTGGGCCAGCAGGCTCGAGGGCTGGGACGAAGGCGAGCTCGCGCCGCTGTGGGTCTACCCAGCCGCGCCCGCCGCGAGCTGATCCAGTCGCGCCGTGATGGAACCGCCGCGCGCCGGCTCCGAGCTGCGGTGGATCGCGACGGTGAGCCTGCCCGGCGTCGAGGGCCAGGGCATCGCGTGGGACCTCAGCGGCCCGCGGCCCACACTGTGGGCGATCAAGCGGTCGACGAAGCAGGTGCTGCAGTTCGAGGTGCCGTATCCCAGCATCGTCGAACCGCCCGCCGACAACTGGCAGATCAACGGCCCGGGGCAGTTCGAGCCGTAGCCGCGCCCACGCCGCGACACGCCCGTCGGGCGCCACTGCTTCCGCCTCATGGGAGGCGTCTTCGTCCCCCGAGGTCCTCGCTGCTGCGATGGACCACCTCCGGCGCTCTTAGGATCCCCGTCCAGAGCCCCGCTTCGCCAGGGAGGAGCGGGAGCGCCGATCGGCACTCCCGCTCGTGCTGGTCGCTCAGGTCAGAGCCTGAGTCCGGCGCTGGCCGACATCATCGGCGCGCGACGCGAGCGCACCGCGGTGATGATCTCCTCGAGGTCGATCCCCTGCAGGTAGATCGACGTCGTGCCGAGATTCAGATGCCCCAACTGGCGCTGGATGATGTTAAGCGGCACCCCCTCGCGGGCGAACTCGAGCGCGTGCGCGTGGCGCAGCTCGTGCGGCGCGAACCTACGCCGGACGCCCGCCCGCGCCGCCACCCGGCGGAACTCGGTGCGCACCGCCGCGGCCGCCCACGCCCGCCCGCGGGTGCGCCCATCGATGATGCAGAACAGCGGCCCGACGGGCAGCGCGGCCCGGCAGTGAGCCAGGGGCGCGGCTGCTCCCAGCCCACTCGTCCATGCCGTCCTCACGCCGGCGGCCGCCCGTCGCCGGACTTGCTCGGCTACGGCCCGAGGGACAGCCAGCGCTCCGTTCGGCGTTTGTATTCGTGCCACTCGTCACCCCAGCGTCGTTCGAGCATCTGCTCCTCCCACGCGATCCCGACCCGATAGAGGGCGGTGAGGACGGCGAGCCCTGTGGCCACCGGCACACTCCCGAACCAGGCCGCCCAGCCACCCCAGATCGCGATCCCACCCGCGTGCATCGGGTTTCGGCTGAGCTGGTAAGGCCCGTTGGTCAGCAGATATTCAGGCTCCAGGCTGCGCTTGATCGCCCAGCTCTTCCCGGGCGCTGCCATGTAGTGGACGGCGAGCGCCCAGCCGATCAGGGCGGCTCCCGCGCCGAGGGGGAGCAGTCCGGCCAGGTTCGTCATGCCGGGCCGGGTTCCGTCGCTCCGCCACCCGTGGCGCCTGCCGCGTCGCGACAACTCCACCGGGACGGCGCCATGAAGCGCGCCGAGCTGGACCGGCCACACGATCAGTCCAGCCCACCTGGGTACGCGAACGGGCATCGACGAGCAGTCTCGCACCTCGTTCGCCGCCACTGCCTGCGCAAAGCGACCGCCTGCGCCCGCGCGCACGCGCCTGCCTCGGACGAGCAGCAGCGGTAGTAGTCGCAGCTGTTGCTCCCGGACGGAAGCGGTCACCTCGTCACCGGCCCTTGCCCCGCGGGAGCGTCGAGTACGGGGAGCAGATCCGTCCAGCGGCAACGCACATTGTGGGGCGGCGGAGCTGCCGTCACGCGATCCTGCGGGCGCCAAGAGTGGGCTTCAGCCCCAGAAGATGCCGGTCGGGTCGGCCTCGATCTCTGCCAGCAGTGGATCGACGCTCTGGCTCGGCCCGATGTTGTCGTAGGGCCACCAGCGCTCGTTGCGGTCGCGGCAGTAGAGCGTCCAGCGCCGCGACGAGGGCTCGTAGCGGAGCTGGGCCACCTTCATGCTCGTCCAGTCGCCACCGATCAGCTCCGGGTTCCAGGGCGGCCGGCGTTCGACGATCGTGATGGAGTTGCCCCGGCGCGAGCACTCGAGCCGCAGCTCGTGGCGGTGCTCCTGCGGCGCGCGCGCGCCTCGCAGAAGACCTCGACGGCCGAAAGCGCAGCCTAACGCGGATCGGAGGGCACCCGCCAGAAGCTACTCGAGACATCGAGCCGCTTCTCTTATCGGAGCGGGACGACCTTGCCGTCGGACCGGTTCCTCTCGAGCAATCCGGCATAGGCGCTGGTCGCCATGCGGGTGCGGATGTCGTGCGCGTGACGGGCGTCCTCGAAGAGGTGGGTGTAGGTGTCGAGTGTGATCGTGATGCGGGCGTGCCCGAGGATGCGGCTCACCTGCGCCACGTCGAGTCCGACGTCGACGATCAGGTGGCTCGCGAAGGTGTGCCGCAGGTCGTGGAAGCGCAGCGGCGGCCAGCTGGCGTCGTTGAGCCCGGCACGCCGCGCCGCGCGTGCGAGCACCCGCCGACTGACATTTCGATGCCCGTATGGCGTTCCGCGCGACGTTGCGAAGACCCAGTCGGCCTTTCGCGGGAACGGCCTCGCCTGGCGGTGCGCGGCGAGCAGCCGAGCCAGCTGTACGACGAGCGGGATGTCGCGGACCGAGGCCGCGGTCTTCGGGGCACGCGCCGCGCCGGCGCGCCGCGGTGGGCTCGCGAGAGCTGCGCACGCACGTGGATGACGCCGGCGGCGAAGTCGACGTCGTCCCATACGAGGCCGAGCATCTCGGAGATCCGCAGGCCGGTGTAGAGCACGGTCGCGACCATCAGCCGGTCGCGTGGCGAGCAGAGCGCCAGCAGCCGCTCGATCTCAGGGCGGCCGAGCACGCGCTGGCGGCGACGCTCAGGCCGCGGGCGCTCGTCGTGCTCGAGCCGCTCGACGGGGTCGGCAACGTCCAGCCGCGGCGGCGGGCGAAGCTCATGACGCTCTGGAGCGTCGCGACCGCGCTCGCCGAGGTCTTCGGCGAGCAGCCCTTGCCGCGCAGTCGATCAAGCAGCTCGGCGACGTCGTCGACCGTGATAGACGCAATCCGCCGGGGCCGAGCGCAGGCAGAAGATGGCGGTCGAGCTGGTAGCGGTGCGCCTCGAGCGTGCGCGGATGGCGCTCGCCCGCCGCTACCTTGGCCGCGAAGCGCTCAAGCCACCAACCGGCGACGGTGTCGAACCGCAGCCGCGGAGCGGCGGGCGCGACGCCTGCCTCCGCGGCCGCGACCAGCGCCTGACGTTGGGAGCGCGCCGCTCCCAGATCGGGCCCGACCGTGCGGTACCAGAGCCTCCCCGCACGCCGGCAGCAGACCGCGTACTTCCGGTTCGGCAGCAGGTAGATCCCGCGCTCCACGCGCACGCGCCTCCAGCTGGTGCGAGCTCCCATCGTTCCGCCTCCTTCTTGCGGAGGCGACCACGCTACGGCCGCGGGGCGAGTTGACGAAAGTTGACAACCCGCCGACGGTGACCACGGGACGCGTCCGACGGAGGCGTGAAGCGCCCGCTTTGCAGGACCGTCCGATGGAGCTAGCCGGACTCGAACCGGCGACCTCCTGGGTGCGATCGCACGACGCTCGAATCTTCACGATTTGCAGGCAGTTTCCAGACGTGGTGCCAGTCCCAGCCAGACTCGGATGGCCAGGCTTTGCAGGCGATTCCCCGCAGTTAAGGCCACAAAACCGACTCTGTGGCCTAAACGCGAGCGGGACCGCCGAGCTGGCAGAAGGGGCGGTTGCGCGAGCGGATGAGACTGAGGGTGAGCTGAACGACCGGCTTCCCGTGGCTGACCTGGTGCCGGTGCGGCCGCGCGGGGTTTGGGGGTGGAGCGTGTCTCATTCCCAAACCCGGACAAAAGCGGGATTGTGCGGGTGCGCTCTTGAATCGCACCAAAGGAGGCCGGCAGGGGCGTTACCTATCAGCGCCCGGAAGCCTTGGAAGCCCGCGTTTGCCGTCCCGCCGTCCTACCGGCGACTCACCGGGTCCTCTCACGCAGCCAGGGCGAGACGTTGCCGGCGCGGTCGCGGAAGCGGACGCTGACCGCGCCGCGCGGCGAACGCAGCAGCACCGGCCGCCTCAACGGCCGCCAGCGCAGGATGCGGCGGGCAACCCGCACCTGCATCGCCGCGGGCCCGCTTCCGGCGTCCGCCGCCACGGCCCACACGCTGAGCCGGCCGCTGCGGGTTCGCCGCACCGTCGCCCGGCCGGTCGGCGGCGTGCGGTCGAGGAAGATCGCGTCGGTCACCACCTCGCGAGGGTCGACGCCGGCGCCGTGGAAGCGGACGAACACCCGCCGCGGGGTCCGCTCGCTGCCACGCTGGAGCACCCATGTCACCCGTCGGCGGACGGGCAGCCTGCGCGGACGGCGGAATAGCGGGTCGTGTGCGAGCTCCATCGAGGTCGCGCCTGGGGGCGGGCGCAGCACCAGCCTCGCCCGGCGGGAGCGGGTGTACCGCCTCCCGCCCTCGATGGCGACGCCGGTCGGGGCGGCTGGGCGGTTGATCAGCCCGAGCTTCCGCACCTCGACGACTCCCGCCTGGCACTCGAACCCGACGACGGAGAGGCCAAACGAGCTGGACGGTCGCTGGTCCTGCGGCGCGAAGGCGTACTTCAGCGGACCGGCCTGCTCGGATGGGCTCCAGGAGTTGACGCCGACCGCAGCGTTGCCGAAGAGGAACCACGGGGCGGGGCAGCTTCCCTGGGGCGACTGGGTCACCTTCGCAATGGCATGCCACTTCGCCCACCGCTGGGACGTCGTGAAACCAATCGTCTCCATCTGGCTCGGATCGTCTGCCCCTCCAAACAACCGGGCGAATCCCGAGCTGTCGAACGAGACCCTCTCCTGATGGGCCAGCCAGGCGAGGCGCGGCGCGGGCGGGAAGCCCAGTCCGCTGTAGGGCAGCCCTCTGAATGAGCCCTGCGGATCCGGGTTCGTGAGAGTGGTCGCGTCGGGGGCCAGGTCGAGCACGACATGGTCCAGCGTGAGCGTCCCCGAGGAGGGCGAGACCGTGACCGGGAAGGAGAGGTTCTGGCTCGAGGTGCGCTCGTCGAAGAACAGGTTGAAGACGCGCAGCGCGCCGGGGACGAAGAAGTCCTTCCTCCAGAGGTGCCCGCTCACCAGCGAAAAGCGCGTGTCGGTCGGCGTCGTGAGCCCGCTCGCGCCCCCGACGACCGTCTCCTGCGGCGGGTTCGTGGCGCCCTGGGTCACCCCGAGCGTAGTCACGAGGTCGTCCTGCACAGTGGTGTTGCCGATACGCATCTGGAAGCTGGCGCGGAACCCGCCCGCCGGAATGTTCAAGCCCTCGGGCGGTCCCCAGGAAGCGAGCGTGTAGTCCGGCTGGTTCTGAGCCGGGCCGTCGATCCGGATCGCCTGGGCGCCGTCCGGCGCGGTGCCCTTGGCCTGCGCGAGATCCTGGCCGGGGAAGGCGATCCCGGCGAAGCGGGGGTTCGGCTGGCCCGTCGCAGACACCGCGGCGGCCAGGTAGTCCTGCCGCGAGATCGGCTCGAGCGTCGCACGCGCGACACTGACATCCGTGTATTCGGCGTCGAAAGTGAGCGCGACGTTGCGGGCGTTCTGCGGCAGATGGAAGTACAGCTCGTGGTCGCGCGGCGTGGGCGCCGGACCCGGGAGGCCGCCTCTTTGCATGTCCCCGGGGAGGCTGGGACGCAGCGCCGTCATCCAGATCGTCGGCTCGGGCTGTCCGGGCTCCTGCGACGCCACGCGCCAGTGGCCGACCTGCGGGCCGACCTCGAGGCCCTCCTGCGGGTAGGGCGCGAGCGTCCAGGTGAGGCGGTAGTAACCGGTGGCGTTGGCGCAGGGACCGGCACCCTTTGTCCCGCAGAGCGCCAGCGCCGGCGGCCGGATCTCCCCGCCGACGCGGAGCCACCAGCCGTCCTCGCCCAGCGGTACGCCGTTCGTCGCCTGCATCTGGCGGCCCGACCATTGACCGCTCGCAACCGGCTTTATCGGCGGCGTAAGCGGCGCCGGGTCGCTCCCGTCGTCCAGGCCGTCGTCGTTCGTATCGTGGTCGGTGGGGTCGGTCTTCCGGACCGCCTCCGGGGGGTAGGGGCTGTTGGTAGGGCACGTCCCGCGAACCGGCGTTCCGGGGCCGGGACCGTCCGGCGAGGCGTCGCCGTCGCCGTCGCACGACACCGGGCTGGCGTATGCCCGGTAGGCTTGGCTCGCGCTCGGGTAGGGGACCATCCAGCCCACGCTGGCCTCGAAGTAGTCGCTGGCGTAGTTGCCGGTGGCTGGTGCGGGCCGCGGGCCCGTGGCGCTGTCGCCGTCCGTGTCGCGATTGACATCTGAGGACCCCAGCAGGCGCTCCTGGCGGTCGAACAGGAAGTCGGCGTCGGCGTCGGCGAGGAAGGCCAGCCGGAGGTCGCTGCCGGCCATCAGCTGGATCGCGTCGAAGTCGCGCGCGGGGTCGTCGATCCCGGTCGCCGAGCCGATGGCGAACCAGGCGCCCGGGACCTCCCCGTTCGGCCCGAGCGGCTGCGCCCGCTTGTCGCCGACGCGGATCAGCACCCTGCGCTGCGGCGCGGGCGGCGGGTTCACCTGTGTCTCGTAGTCAATCCCGAGCACCTTCCTGAGCGTCTCGTCCGCGCTGATGCCCGCGAGCGTCCCGGGCGCCCCCCACGCGCGGTCGACGGTCACCGCCACGCGGTAGCTGTCGACGTGGCCGTCGTCGTAGTCGATCGTGAGGCCGCCCGTTCGGGTCGCGATCGTACTGCCGATGATCGCTGCGTAGTTGTTCTTCCCGTCGGCCGTCCAGAGCTCGAAGCCCTCGGGCGTGAAGCTCAGATTGCCGGGATTGGCGAGCAAGCTCTGCAAGAGAGGGGTGGCGACGGTCGCCGTGAAGGTCAACGTGCGGGCCTCGAGCGGGGCGAGCGTGATGCCTCCCGGCGGGGCGCTCTCCGGTGTCAGAGTCGCGACCGGCGTCACCCTGCCCGGCCCAAGGCAGCCCTGCGCGGCGGAGACGACGGGCAGGCAGACAGCATCGGCGCCGACGCTGAGGCTGCGGATCTGCACCGACACCACCGGGCTGGTGTTCTCGACCGCGAACTTCGCGGAGAGCGTGCCCTCCTCCTTGAGCTCGACGTGAGTGCTGCTCTCGTAGTCGCGCTGGGCGCTTCGTTGCGATTCCTGCGAGAACTCGGTCTCGTGAGTGTGGGTCGTGCCCTCCGTCCAGGACTGCCCGCCGCCCACTTCGATCTGGCCGAAGGGCACGCAGCTGGCCGAGCCCGGGAGCGGTGCTCCCACGTCGGCGATGCCGCAGCCGCCCTTGCCGTCGATATGCCAGTCGCTCGTCTTCTCGTGCACCGCCTCGTCGCTCGTGTGGTCGGTGAACTCCGTGCGCTCTTCCGTGTCATCGAGAGTGGAGACCACCTGCTCCGTCGAGGTTGCCTGTGGGATCGAGATCGTGATCCCGGGGGCGGCCGGATCGGGGTAGACCGCGAAGGTCGGCACCTGTGCGACCCGCGGGTTGGTCTGGGTGGAGGTCGCCTCCATGAGGTCGCTGACCGAGTCGCCGTCCGTGTCGGCCAGCGTCGGCGACGTCTTCTGCGGAAGGTTGGAGAGCTCCGCTCCGTCGGCGAAGGCGGGATCCGGCCGAGTCTGGCCCACCGCGACAGAGTCGTCGTCGGTGTCCCCGGCGTTGATGGCGGTGGCCCAGCGGTAGTGCTCCTCGACGTCGGACAGGGCGTCGCTGTCGGAGTCGGTGAGCCTGGGGTTGCCGGTACCGCCCGCCAGATAGCTCGTCCACTCGACACCGTCGGGGAGGGCGAACGTCGCCCCGCCCACCGTCACAGCGTCCGAGTCGGTATTCGGCTTGAGCGGGTCGCTCGTCACGGCAACGCGTGACGCCGCCTTCTGCCCGGGGTTGTAGTAGGCAAATTGGAAGCCGGCTGTCTCCTGGCAGTCGGGAACGCCGTCCTTGTCGCTGTCGGCCGGCTTCGTGCACGGCGGCGAGGTGAGTCCGAACGCGTCGTCCTGCAGCACCGGCGGGTCGAAAGCTACCGCGGTCGGGAGCGGCGGCGGGCTTGCCTGAGCTCGAAGGTGGGCGGCTCCACCGCCAACGGCTTCGAGCCGCAGCACGTATGTGCCCGCAGGCGGCGCCACCCCGAGGCGGACGGAGACGCTGCCGCCTGCTGCGCGACGACGGAGCTTCCCGCGCGCCATAACGCGGTCGCCATCGAGGACCACGAGCGAAAGCCGCACGGCCCGGCGGGCACGCACGTGCAGCCGCAGGGTGCGATTCTCGATGCGCGCCCGTGAGAGGCGCATGCCGGCCAGTCTTGTACTGCGCCCGACACGGCGGCCGCTCGCGCGCGGAGCGCCACGCGGGACCTGGCAGCCACGCTGGCGTTCCGCGCGCACCAGCCAGCGCGCCGCGCCACCCACGGTGCGGAAGGCTGGCACCAGGTCGGTCACGAACACGCACGGAGAGTGCACACGGCCCGGACGTTCGAGCGCGTCGGCAACCCCGTCCTCGTCGACATCGCCGTCGGCATCCTCCCGCGCCTGCAACGCATCCGGAATTCCCCACCCGTGATCGAAGTCGTCGCGGCGGTCCGGCACGCCGTCCGCGTCGTCGTCCCGCTCCACGATCTCGAGGCGGCCGTCTGCGTCGCCATCGGGCACGATGGCCAGCGCCTCGGCCGGCGAGAGCGGCCGGTCGCCTGGGAGCCGGATCGCGCCAGTCGGCGCCCTGAGGAGGCCCACCCAGTGGGCGAGGCGCTCGAGCTCCGCTTGATAGGCGGTATAGAAGAACCACCGCTGCGCGAAGGTGAGGCGCGCCGCTATCGGTGCCAGCTGCCTCTGGAGCGACTCCCGGGCACGGCCAAGCTCCGCTCTCTGATGGGCCGCGGTCGAGGTACGGAGACGCCCGGCGACCGACGGCAGCAAGCGGCGCAGGCGGGCGATCTCACGCTGCGCCCTCGCGTCGGATGGGCGTCCGTTCCCGAGCGATGCCGACGCCTCCGCGCCCCACTCGCGGAGATCGTGAAGCGCTCCCTCCCTTGCGCTAGCGGTGCCGGCCGCCGTCGCGAGGACGGCGAGCGTCGTCAGTAGGGCGAGTCCGGGGCGACGCACGCGTGACATGCGCTGAGTAGAGCTCAGCCCCGCCTACAGGTCCACCGGGTGATACCCCAGGCTTTGCCCCCAGTCTTTTTCAGGGCTAGGCTGGACCCGAGAGCGGCGACCGTGAGCTCCTTGATCGAACGGGACATGGAGGTCCGGGAAATCGCCGGGCCCCTGGCCGCGGCGTCCGCCGGCGAGGGCGCCGTCGTCATCGTGCTCGCCGATCCGGGACTCGGAAAAACCAGTCTCGTCGAGGCCGCAGGCCGCCTCGCCGAGCGCGAGGGACTGGAGGTGCTGCGGGCTCGTGGAGCGGAGCTCGAGACCACCTTCCCGTTCGGGGTGGTCCGCCAGCTGTTCGAGCCGCGGTTGGCTGCGCTTCCCCCCAGCGAGCACGCCACGCTGTTCAAGGGAGCGGCGGAACTCGCGCGACCTCTGTTCGAGCATGCGGGCGCCAACGCACTACCTCCCGGCGGCGGGCGCTTCGCGGCGCTGCACGGGCTGCACTGGCTCGCTGTCCACCTGGGTGACCGCGCTCCACTCGTGATGCTCGTCGATGACGCGCATTGGTCCGATGCGCCGTCCCTCCAGTTCCTCGAGTACCTCGCGCGGCGGGTCTCAGGCGTACCGCTCACGATGCTCCTCGCCGCTCGTTCCGGTGAGCCGCGAGGCGCGGGCGACGCCTTGGAGCGGCTCCAGCACGGTGTCGAGGCGAGGGTGTTGCGTCCGGCCCCGCTGAGCCTGCACGGCGTAGCGCAGCTCACTGCGGAGCGCTTCGGGCGGGCGCCCGACAGGTCTTTCTGCCGCGCTTGCCGCGATTCGACAGGTGGCAACCCGCTATTCCTCGACGAGCTGCTGCGCGAGCTTCAGACGGAGGGGGTCCAGCCGGTCGCCGAAGCCGCGCCGCTGGTCGGAGACGTCGGGCCGGATGCGGTGGCCCGGTTCGCCAGCTCACGCCTCGAGCGCATCGGCCCTGAGGCGGTAGAGCTCGCCCGGGCGGTGGCGGTGCTCGGGGATCGGGCGGAGCTAGCTCTCGCAGCGAGCATTGCCGGCCTGGACCCCGATCACGCCAGGGCCACGGCGGATCGCCTCAGCGAGGCGGGGATCCTGGCCCCCAGCCTGCGGCTGCGCTTCGTCCATCCAATCATGCGCGCCGCGATCTACGCGCGGCTCACCCCCGGGGAGCGTGCCGTCAGACATGCCTCCGCCGCCAGGCTGCTGTCGGCGGGCGACGGCTCGGCTGAGCGGGTCGCCGCCCATCTGCTGTTGAGCGACCCCGCCGGCGACCCGGCGCGCGTCCGGGCGCTGGTGGAAGCGGCCCGGCTCGCGCTTGCGCGGGGCGTTCCGGAGAACGCTGCCGCGTACCTGCGGCGAGCGCTCGAGGAGCCCCCGCCGGCGGATGAGCTCGCCTCCGTCTTGCTTGAGTGCGGTCGTGCGGAGTGGGCCGCGCAGCAGCTCGCCTCCGCCGAGGAGCACCTTCGGACGGCCCTGACGCGTGGCGACGAGGAGACCCGTGGCGACGCTGCGCTCTGGCTCAGCCGGACCCTGGCCGCGCAGGCCCGCGTGGATGAGTGCGTCGCCATCCTGGAAGGCGAGTTGGCGCGCGCCGCCGGCGAGGCCACGCCCACTGCGCTCAAGCTCGAAAACGAGCTGTTACTGGCCACCCGCCTGTCACCCGCCCACTGCGGCGGGTCTAGGCAGCGGACGGAACGCTTCCGCAGGAGGGCGGCCGGGCGTCCCCGCTTCGAGGCGCTCGCGCTGCTCCACACGGCCTACCAACGGCTGTCCGAAGGGGCGAGCGCAGCGGAGGTGGGCGAGCTGGCCGAGCGGGGCCTCGCGCTCGCTCCACTGCCCATGGAGGAGCCGGCGTTCTTCTGGACCGTCCGCACGCTGCTCGACGCGGAGTTCGACGAGACGGCCGCGCGGGTGCTCGAGGTCCCGCTCGACGGGCTCCAGGTGGTGTCCAGGGCCTGGCGCGGCCCAGTCATCGCCCTCCACCGGGCGGAGCTCGCGTACAGCCGAGGCGCGCTCGAGGACGCGCTGACCGAGGTGGAGGTAGGGGTCGCCTCCATCGAGGCTGTCGGCGGCTTTCACATGGCCCTCCCCCGCCTCGAAGCCGTACGGGTCGACGTGCTCAGAGAGCGGGGCGACCTGCGCGAGGCGAGCGTCGCGCTCGAGCGGGTGGGCCTCGCCCGGGACTCCGCCGAGCTGCCGCCCTACGCACGTCTGCTCTGGAGCAGGGGCCTGCTCCTGTTCGAACAGGGCCGGCTGGAGGAGGCCCGCGACGACCTCATGCGCTGCGGCGAGCTGCGCCACCACCTCGGCGCAGGCCGCGTCGTGCACCCGGACTGGCGGGCGCGATGCGCGATCGTGCTGTCGCGGCTCGGCGAGCGGCGGCAGGCGGAGGCGATGGCCGCGGAGCAGCTCCGGCTGGCCCGGGCCTTTGGCGCGCCGCGCGCCCTGGGGGAGGCGCTACGCTCCGCGGGGCTCGTGCGTGGCGGCAGCGAGGCGCTGTCGCTGCTCGAGCAGGGGGTCGCGGTGCTCAAGGGATCCGGGGCACCGCTGTCGCTCGCACACGTGCTCACGGACTACGGCGCCGCGCTTCGCGAGGCCGGGCGCCGCGCCGACAGCCGCGGGCCGCTTCGACGCGCGCTGAAGCTCGCTGAGAGGTGCGGCGCCACCGCGCTTGCGCGCCGTGCGCGCGGGGCACTGACGGTTGGCGGGGGCCGGCCGCCTCCGAGCGAGACGACCGGCGTCGCCGCACTGACGCCTGCCGAGCGGCGCGTGGCGACGCTCGCCGCCCGTGAGCTCACAAACCGTGAGATCGCGCAGGCGCTGTTCGTAACCGAGAAGACAGTCGAGATCCACCTCACCAGCACGTACCGGAAGCTTGGCATTCGGTCGCGCTGGCAGCTGCCGGCCCCGTTGGGCGCTGCCGGGGAAGAACTGCTCCTCGAAATCGGCTGAAGCGTCCCGACGGGAGGTTGCCGCTGCTCGACCAGACCGGCCGACTGGCCGGACCCGGCTCACGCCCGATGTGTACGCCGCGGCTCGGATTGGCGGGCGGCTAGGCGAGAGCGACCACCGGCAAGATCGTCCCTAGGACGAGCCATGTCGCGCCGGCGTCGGCGACGCCGCGAACCGCTCGGCAGCCTCACGCCGGTGAGCGGGTTGCCGAAGACAAGGTGGTCGTCAGCCTGAAAGGCGGAGTCCCCGAAGTATCGATCGAGTTCCGCGGCCACTCGGTCGGCCAGAGTGACGGAGCGGCTTGAGCGCTTTGACTTCGGGCGACCGAATTCGCCTCGAACGTGGCTCTGGCGTATTCGGCCACGGTGAACCCGCGCTTCACCCAGAGCGCGTCGGCGCCGCCACCGGTGGTAGCGTGCTGGTGCTGGCCCCGCCCCTGATGGGTGATCTGGAGGTCTTAGGCAGGAGGGGATAGTGCGACTATTCAAACCAGCGCTCGTCTTGGCGGTGGTCGGCATCTTCGTCACAGCCGGTTCGGCCGGCGCCCACCATCCGCAGTCCGCGTGGACAACGCTCGGCGGCATCGGCTGGCTGGATCCTGACATGAAGAAGGTCCAGGATCTGCGGCAGGCCGCCAACTCGCCCGCCATAGCGCAGGCGGTGGGGTTCACCCCGTGCGTCGACGGCCAGGCCGGGGTCTACCCGTGCAACAACGTCGACTTGATGAGCTTCCTCCCGCTGGCCGAGATCGGCGGCGGCGAGATCGGAAACGACATCTGGGGCTGGGAGGACCCGGCGACCGGCCGCAATTACGCGATCATGGGCCGCACGAACGGCACGGCGTTCGTGGACATCACGGATCCCGCGAATCCGGTCTACGTGGGCAACCTGCCCTCGGAGAGCACCTCGTCGGCCTTCATCTTCTGGCGCGACATCAAGGTCTACGAGAACCATGCGTTCATCGTGTCCGAGCACCGCGGACACGGGATGCAGGTGTTCGACCTCACGCGGCTCCGTGACGTGACGAGCACCCCCGCCACGTTCGACGCCGACACTGTCTACCGGCGTATCACGAGCGCGCACAACCTCTTCATCAACGAGGACACCGGGTTTGCGTACGTCGTGGGCTCGAACAGGTGCCGCGGCGGCCTGCACATCGTCGACGTGAGCGAGCCTCAGAACCCGCGCTTCGTGGCGTGCTATTCGGAAGACGGGTACACGCACGATGTCCAGTGCGTGATCTACGAGGGGCCCGACGACCGCTTCACCGGACGCGAGATCTGCTTTGCATCCAACGAGGACACGGTCACGATCGTCGACCTGACTGACAAGCAGAATCCGGTGATGCTCGCCCGTAGGGGCTATGCGACCGCCTCGTACACGCACCAGGGCTGGCTGACGCCCGATCAGGCTACGTTCGTGTTCAACGACGAGCTCGACGAGCTGACCGGAGCGGTGCCGAGGCAGACGAGCTACATCCTCGACGTGAGCAGTCTCACCGACCCGCCGCCGCCCGTGTTGAGCACGAACCGGACGACGGCGATCGACCACAACCTGTACATCACGAAGGGTCTCGTCTTCGAGTCGAACTACACGGCCGGCCTTCAGATCTTCGACGCCGCATCGATCACGAGCGGCCAGTTGTCGGAGGTTGCCTGGTTCGACGTGTACCCGGCGAATGACGATCCGATCTTCGAGGGCACCTGGAGCAATTACGCGTTCTACGACGAGAACATTGTCGCGGTAAGCGGGATCGACAGCGGCCTCTTCGTGCTTAGGCCGCAGCTCGGCGGCTAGCACGGGCTCATGGCAGGAGGGGCGGCCGCCGGCCGCCCCTTCGCGCCCTACGCTCAGAACGACAGCGTCGGAAGCGGCTCGTCGCCTAGCTCGACCCGGCGGCTGCGCCACGTGGTCGCGAAGCTGATGGCGCACGCTCGCTCGACGGTCGACGTCGCGGCCTGGAGCGCACGGCCGGGCGCTGTCCGTTCGTCCTTGCAGCCGACCAGGGACATGTCACCGAAGGCGGCCGCCGCTTGAAATGCCCTCCATTGTTCGTTCGCCAGGGGCGAGCTGGGTGGGCCGCGGACTGCTGGTTTCACTGTCGGGTCGACCGACTTGATCCGCCCGGGAAACGCGTGTGAGCTCTGCGGTGCGACGGCCGCGTGGCTCTGGCGGGTGCTACTCCTGGCGGAGCCAATCTCTTGGGAGTGTCATTCGCGCGAGCGTCTTGCCGCTCGAACCGGAGGCGACGAGCTCGGCCGTCCGCATGCCCTCGGGTGGCACGAAGGCGAACACTCCGAAGGGCTCGCGCTCGCCGGCCGCCGCGAGGAGCCCTGCGGCGCGCACCCGGATCAGGGTCACCTCGCGTCGCCGCTCTCGTCCGTTGGCTCGGAACTGCAGCTTCACGCGCGCAACGGTGGGGGTCGTCCAACCGGTGATAAGCGGGGTGCCTCCGAGGCGGTTGGCCACGGGCCGGCCGGCTGGCGCGAACGCTGAAACGGCGATTCCCGGGGCGGTGCGGTGGACGATTGGCCCGGCGGCGCACTCGAACGCGGCCCGTGCTCGTGGCAGGTAGACATCGAGGCACAGCCCTTCCCGCGGAACTTGCGAGCGACCAGCTCCACTCGCCGGCCGTCGGTGAGGCGCGCGCATCCCAGCACGGTCAGCGAGCGGAGCGGCTGCCCGGCGATGCGTCGCCAGCTGTCGGCGCCGACCGGGGGATCCCCTCGGCGCAGCGCAGCTCTCCGCCGCGAGGCTCTGCAGCCGGCGAACGCTCGCCCTGGTCGCTAGGGCCCGCTGTTACGCCGAGCACCGCTGCCGCGGCGGCGAGTGCCGCCGCGGCGACGAGCCGTTGCTGCGGCCTCGACCAGGTCGCGCTCGAGATCCGGGATCAGGCTCATGGTTCCTCCAGGCCAGGAACGACTCAGCGCCTGAGCAGATCGGCTGTCGGTCCAAGTTCTCGCGCGAGCGCCAGTCCTCGTCGGAGGCGCCCCAGAGATGCAACACGGCGTCGTCCTGGACCAGGATTGCAAAGTCGCCGGCCTCGTGGCGTGCCTCGAAGCCGAAACGGTCGCGGTGATACGCCACCGCCGCACCCACGTTCCGCACCGGAAGCGCGGGAATGGTCCGGTGCAGGCCAGTGGCAACCCGACGATCAGGACGCGACATGCCTCGAAGAATCACCGATCGAGCACTGCGCCGCCACCGCTATCCATGCGAAGGCCGCGTCGCCGGTCGAGTGCTGCTTCGCGCGACGTTTGCGCCAAGGCATGTTGCTCGTGCCGCTAATCCACTGACGGGTCGGTGTCGCCGACGCCGTGGGCCCTCAGCACGGTGGCCAGCTCGCCGATCAGCCGCTCTGTCACCGGCATGTCGATGGCGTCGGGCTCGACGGTGTGGTGGTAGTGGGGAAAGTCGCGCTGGCCCCAGCCCCGGAGCTCGCTGTGGAGGCGGTGAAAGCGGCCCTCCACCGTCAACACCAGCCCCGGCTCATAGCGACGCGGCTTCTCGAAGTCCTCCCGGTCGACCGGCCGTAGCACCCACCCGTGCGCCGTGCCCGCGCGGCGAAACGGCGACCGCTTCGACATTGGCGTCCGGACGGCGCCCGGATTGCCGACCGCGCGCATAGCCGCAAGGAAGGCGGCGGTCGCGTCGGCGCAGCGCTCGCCCAAGGAGCGCATTCCCGCTGCGCTCCCGCGCCGCCCTTCATGCCCCTCGCCCTCCCACTCCGCACGGGTAGGCAACCGCTCGACCGCCTGGAGATTGCGACCACACGCCTCGCAGAACATCCCGACCCCAGGTCGACTCCCGCAGAACGGGCAGACCCGCGCTTCCGCGTCCATGGCGAGGATCCTCCCAAGCGGCACTCGGTACCGCCGACCAGGCAGGCTGCTGGTCTGCGCGACGTGCGGAAGCGACGTCGACATCTCTCGCGACGCCTGCTCCTCGTCCTAGGCGGGAGCCAGAGGCGCGATCCGGAGTATCGCCTTGCGCGACTAGCGGCAGCGGCCCGACACGCCTCAGCGTCTGCGTGCGCGGCGCTGCACGGGCCGGCTCCGCCCGTCAGCGGACCAGGCATGGTTTCGCTTGCAGCGCCGGGTCAGCGCCTGACGATCCGCGGCGGCTTCCGGCCCTTCTGCACACCGGCTTCGCCTGCGCGGAGGACCACCTTGCCCCTTGCGCCGTTGATGCTGGACACGGTCTCGCCCAGGTAGACCAGATTCAGCCTGAACACCCGGCGAGCTGGGGAGTTGGCACTCGCGGTCGCCTCGAAGGCCGGAGACGGTCGATGCCGTGACGTGAGCTGTCGGCTGAGCGCTCGCACGCCGCGTGCGGGCGGCGACCATGCAGGTCCGCTCGGCATCGACCGTCTCCGGCCTTCGAGGCGACCGCGAGTGCCTACTCCCCAGCTCCCCGGGTGTTCAGGCTGAATCTGGTCTACCTGGGCGAGACCGTGTCCAGCATCAACGGCGCAAGGGGCAAAGTGGTCCTCCGCGCACGCCAAGCCGGTGTGCACAAGCGTCGGAAGCCGCCGCGGATCGTCAGGCGCTGACCCGGCGCTGCAAGCGAAACCATGCCTGGTCCGCTGACGGGCGGAGCCGGCCCGTGCAGCCGCCGCGCACGCAGACGCTGAGGCGTGTCGGGCCGCTGCTGCAATTCGCGCATTGCGATAGCGAACCCGGCGGTCCGAATTACGCTCGCACTTCGTCCAGGAAAGCGTCTGAACGGGCCTACCGTGGCTGCCGCCTTTCACGTGACGGCGGACTCCCGGCTTGAAGATTCGTCCGCCACACTCCGACGCATGCTGCGTTTCGGGCTGCCCGCGCTGGTCGTCCTCGCACTCGTGGCCGTCGCCCTCGCTGCGCGAGGCGAGGATCGAGGATCACCGGGAGACCGCCGCGTGGCGCCACCCGATCCGGAACCCCCCGTTGCGACGGCTCGGCCGCCGCGCGCCGCGCTCGTGCGGGGGCCCGACGATCTGCGGGCAGCCGCGCGGCGCCTTGCCCGGCTGCGGGGTGTCCGCCGGACAGCGCTCGTCGGCCGAGGCACCGCGCTCGTAAGGGAGGTCCGCGCCCGCGACGGCCGGCTCGTACAGCGGGTGCGTGACGGATTCGCCCTCGCGCTCGACGTCGCCGCGGTCGAGCCGCACGCCTGGGCGGCGGCACTCCCCGAGCCCGAGCGGGTGCCGGTCGCACGCCTACGGCGTGGCGAGGTGCTGCTCTCAGGGACCGCTGCGCGGCTGCGGGGCGTCGGCGGGGGAGCGACGCTCGTACTCGCCGCAGGCGGCCGCCTCAGAGTTCGCGGCGTGGTACCGGACGAGGTCGCGCACTCCGCGGAGCTGCTCGCGCACCTGCGCGACCGGCGTGTGCAGGCGCGTCCGCGGAACGTTCTGGCGCTGCTCAGGCCCGCGTCCGACCTCGGCGAGCGGCGGCTCGAGCGGGTCGCCACCGACGGCGAGCCAACCCGGGCGCGCCTGCTTTTTGACGGCGACGACGCCAGCGAGGCTCAGGATGGTCCTGTGCGACCGGCAGAGCTGAAGGCGCGCTTCGGCGAGCCGGCGGTTGGCCTTCCCTACGGCGAAGACTGGGTCAGTTTGGACCCCGGCTTCCTCCGCCGTCACATCGTCACCCGCCGGGTGCCGCTGCTCGGCACCGTGACCTGCCACCGCCGGATGATTCCCGCACTGAGATCAGCGATGGCGGAGCTCCGACGCCGCGGTCTCGGCCACCTCGTGGACGCGGCCGAGTACGCCGGCTGCTACGCGCCACGCCGGATCCAGCCGAGCGGAACGCTATCCCTCCACGCCTGGGGCCTCGCGGTCGACCTCAACGCGGCATCGAACCCCGTCGGCGGCGAGTCGAACCAGGATCCGCGCCTAGTCCGGGCAATGGAGCGCCACGGCTTCTTCTGGGGCGGGGACTTCCCGACGGTGCCCGACCCCATGCACTTCGAGTTCCGCGGACGGTGACCGGCCGCCGGGCGCCGCTGGTCCGCACCGTGGGTTCGAGTCCCATCCGCTCTGCTCTGTACCAGAAGGGCCAAATGGTCACTCGATGACCTCGCGAAACGGCCACGAAACTCGCGCGCGGGAAGGTACGGCAGCGCCCGCGCGAAAATACGGCAATTCAACGCATGTGCCGCTGCCGGTCGGGCGCGTACGGTCGGTCCATCAGCAACCGAGGGCCTGGCGGACGGGAGAGACCTCCGCCTGGCTCCCGACGAAGGGGGATTGATGGACCTGTACGGAATCGTCAGGCGCAATGGGTGGGCAACGGCGGTGGATCTCGAGGAGGCCGCGGCGCGGTCGACCGCTGAGGGGGACAAGGACGGCTCGGGCGTCCGCTGGATCCGCAGCTACGTCCTCAGTGAGGAGAGCGGCGAGCTCGGCACGTTCTGCGTGTACGAGGCCGAGAGTCCGGAGGCGATTCGGACGCACGCAGAGGCTGCGGACCTGCCCGTCGACGAGATCGTCCCGATCGCCGACACCGTGGTCGTTCGACCCGACCCGGCGCCTACCACGGCTTGATCGGACCGCACCCGCCGGCGGTCGCCATGGCCGCCGGCGGGACCTAGACTTCGGTTATGGCCGGTCAGCGTCCGCTTGTTGGGCGCCACGCTGAGCTCGAGCGACTCAACGAGGCCCTCAACGGGGCGCGCCGCGGCACCGGCTCGTTCGTGCTCATCGCGGGCGAAGCCGGCGTCGGGAAGACGCGGCTCGCCGAGGAGCTGGCCGAGCACTCGAGGGCGGCCGTCCTTTGGGGCAGGGCGTCCCACGGCGCACCCGTGCCCTACGGCCCGATCGTCGCCGCCCTACGCGCGTACCTGCGCGCGAACCCGGACGGCCTCGCCGGCTGTGGTGCCCTCAAGCCCCACCTGGCATTGCTCCTGCCGGAGCTGGGGAAGCCCGCGCAAGCCGGCGACCGGGCGACGCTGTTCGAGGGACTGCGCTGTGCCTTCGAGCAGGCCGCCGACGGAGACGAGCCGCTCCTCGTGATCCTCGACGACCTCCAGTGGTCCGACGACGCCACGCTCGAGCTGCTTGCCGCCCTGGCGGAGCCGCTGGCCGAACTGCCCCTGCTGCTCGTGGCCGCCTACCGCTCCGACGGCCTGCCCCGCAACCACATGCTGCGGCGCGTCCGGCACGAGCTCCGCCGGGGCGGGCGCCTGGACGAGATCGCGCTCGGCCCGCTGGAGCCGAGCGAGACGGCCGACCTGCTGCGGCAGATCCTCGAGAGCGCGCCGGCACCGTCGCTCGCCAGGGCGATCCACGATCGCACCCAGGGCGTGTGCTTCTTCGTCGAGGAGCTGGCCCGGGCGCTCCTGCTGACGAACTCGCTGACCAAGGGCCGAAAGGGGCTTGAGCTCGCGAAGGGCGGCGAGGTGCCCGTGCCGGACACCGTCCGCGACGCTGTGCTGATCCGCACCTCCGAGCTCTCGCCGGAGGGTAGAGGCGCCGCCGAGGCCGCGGCCGTCGCCGGCGAGGAGTTCGACCTCGATCTCCTCGCGGAGGTCTCCAACGCAGACGGCGTGGCGGAGCTGCTGAGCAGCGGGATCGTCATCGAACGCGACGGCGGCCGCGCCAAGTTCCGACATGCCCTGACACGCGAAGCCCTCTACGCCGACGTGCCCTGGCTCCAGCGGCGAGCTCTGCACCGCCGGCTGGCGGCGGAGCTCGAGGCTACAGGTGCCAAGGGCATGGAGGTGGCCACTCACTGGCTCGGGGCGAGACACGAAGCCGAGGCTCGTGACGCGTTGCTGCGCGCGGCGCAGCAGTCACGCGCCGTGCACGCCTACCGCGACGCCGCCCGCGCTGGACGCCAGGCGCTCGAGCTCTGGCCCGAGGGCGAGGACGAGACGCGGCGGATCGAGGCCCTCCAGTCCTACGCAAACAGCACCGAGCTGGGCGGAGAGCTCGCCGAGGCGGCGCGCGCCTGGCGCGAGATCTGTGCCATTCGCCAGGCCGAGCCGGGCACCGGCGAGGCCTACGCCGCCGCCCAGAGCAGGCTCGCCGCCGTGCATGACATGAGGGGCGACCGTGAGGTGGCGCTCGCCGCCCGAGCGGCGGCCGCCGAGGCCTACGCGACAAGTGGAAAGCACGCCGAGGCGGCGGTCGAGCGGCTGGCAATGGCCAACTATTTGCGCTTCGCCGCCAGGCACAGCGAGGCGATCGCGCTGGCGCAGGCGGCGGTCAAGGAGGCCGAGCAGGCGGAGCGGCTGGACCTGCGGGCGCGCGCGCTCGGGCTCGAAGGGGTTGCGAAGGCCAAGCGGGGCGAGTATGAGAAGGGACTAAAGACCGTGCGCACCGGCCTAGCGCTCGCCCTCGAGCACGACCTGACGCCCGTCGCGGCCGAGCTGTACCAGCGGCTGAGCGTGGTGCTCTACGACTCGGCCGACTACCGCCGCGCCCGGGAGACGCTCGACAGCGCCCTGGAGCTCTGCCGCACCGCAGATGAGCCGGCTACCGAGCTTGCCTGCGTGACCTGCATGGTCTATGTGCTGCGCGAGTGCGGCGAGTGGGCGGAGGCGCTGAAGCTCGGCCGAGAGCTGATCGACTCGGGCACCGCGGTCTGGGTCGCGGAGGGCATCGTCGGGATGATCTACGCTGCTCAGGGCAAGCTGAGCTCCGCCCGGCGGATGCTCTCGTCCTCGCTCGCCACTGCCTCCCAGGTGGGCCACTACAACATGACGGTGGACACCACCACCGGCCTCGCCCACGTGGCCGCGATCGAGGGCGGCGCGCAGGAGACCGCGGAGCGCTGCCGCTCGCTGCTCGCCCTCTGGGAAAGCAGCGAGGACCATCACTACGCCATCAAGGGTCTGCGCTTCAGCGCCTGCTTCTTCAGCCGGAATCGCGACCTCGCACAAGCGCAGGCCTGCGCGGAGGCCCTTGCGCGGATCTCCTCGGAGACCGGCCACAGTGATGCCCTCGCCGCCCTGGCTTCTGCCATCGGCGAGACCGCCCTCGCGACTGGCGACGCCGAGACCGCCGCCGAGCAGCTGGCTCACGCCGTGGAACTCCACCGCGGCCTCGATTTGCCTTACGAGCGCGCACAGATCGAATTGCGGGCGGGCGTGGCGCTCGCGGCGTCCGGCGAGAAGGAGCTGGCGCTCGAGCGCTTGGGCGACGCCTACCGGACCGCCAAGAAGCTTGGCGCCCGACCGCTCGCGGCGGAAGTGGCCGGCGAGGTAGCCGCGCTCGGCGAGTCGATCGTGAAGCGTCTTGGGACCCGGGCCGCCGCCGACGCCGAGGGCGCCGGCCTGTCTCGCCGCGAGCTGGAGGTGGTGCGACACGTGGCCGCGGGCCGCACCAACCGCGAGATCGCGCAGGAGCTCTTCCTCAGCCCGCGCACCGTGGACATGCACGTCCGCAACGTCCTGCGCAAACTGGACTGCCGCTCGCGCGTCGAGGCCGCGCACCGGGCCGGCGAGCTCGGCCTGCTGGAACCGTCTTGAGCAGACGGGGGACGCTCCCCGCCACAGATGCCTCCTGCGGACGACGGAGAGCCCAGCCAGGCTCCGAGCAGACGCCTGCTTCCCATGAGGCTGTCGCGCAAAGGGCCTGCTGTCCGGTGGTTTTGGACGATCCGGGCATGGCTCAGAACTTCTTGCCGTGTGATCGCGAGCAGGTGTTGTTGATGCCGCCGTCGTTGGCGGAGTGGCTGCCGGAGGGCCACTTCGCGTGGTTCGTGTTGGCGGCGGTCGAGGAGATGGACCTGTCGGCGTTCTTTGGCGCCTATCGCCAGGATGGCCACGGTCGCGCGGCGCACGACCCGGCGATGATGGTGGCGTTGCTGCTCTACGCATACGCGCGCGGGCAGCGGTCGTCGCGGGTGATCGAGCGGTCGTGCGTGGAGGACGTCGCGTACCGGGTGATCGCGGCGAACCAGGTGCCCGATCATTCGACGATCGCGCGCTTTCGCCAGCGTCACCAGGTGGCTCTGGCCGGGCTGTTCAGCGACGTCCTCGCCCTCTGCGCCGACGCCGGACTTGTCGACGTTGCGGTTCTTGCCGTGGATGGGACAAAGGTGCATGCGGACGCGAGCCGCGACTCGACGCGCGACTACGACCAGATCGCTGCCGAGATCCTGGCCGAGGCCGACGCCGTCGACCGTGCCGAGGGCGAGCAGTTCGGCGATGCGCGCGGCGACGAGCTGCCGGCGCAGCTCTCGACTCATCAGGGACGGCGCGGCTGGCTGCGCGAGGCCAAGCGCCGACTCGACGAGAACCGCGCTGCCGAGGCGAGGCCGATCCCATCCTCGCGCCCGGAGCGGCTGCACGAGGCGAAGCGGCGGTTGGAAGAGGAGCACGCCACCGAGTGCCACGCCAACGCCGACTACGAGGCCTACCGCGCGCGGGGTGATGAAGGACGGCCGCCGCTTCGGCCCGCCGCCGAACCGCTACGAGCCGCCTGCGCGGCCGACCGGGAAGACCAACGTGACCGACCCGGACTCGCAACTGGTCAAGACGATGGGCGGCTGGATCCACGGCTACAACGCCCAGGCCGTGACGAATGAGCGCCAGATCGTGATCGCGGCCGAAGTCACCCTCGACTCGCCCGACTTCGGCCACCTCGAGCCAATGGTCGACGCCGCCCAGGCAGAGCTCACTAGGGCCGGTGTCACCACCACACCGGAGATCGTGCTCGCCGACGCCGGCTACCGGCACCAGCAGCAGCTGGAGAACATCATCGACCGCGGAATCCGAGTGCTTGTCCCGCCCGACTCGAGCCGCCGCAAGGGCAAACGGCCAGGTTGGGACCGCGGCGCCTACGCGTTTATGCGGCGCGTCCTCGCAACAGAAGCCGGCAGCGCGCTCTACCGCAAACGCCAGTGGATGACCGAGCCGGTGTTCGGCGACACCAAGTTCAACCGCCGCAGCGACCGCTTCTTGCGCCGCGGCAGAGCCGCCTGCCGGTCCGAATGGCGCCTGATCAACCTCACCGGCAACCTCCCCAAACTCCACCGCCACCAGACAGCCGCCGCGGCGACCTGAACCGCCGCCGCGCCGGCGTTAGACACCACTGTTCAAGCGGTCGCTTCGACGAGCCGCCGCCCGAACGAGAGCCTCGGCACGACGGCTTTGCGCGACAGCCTCCCATGGATGCGAGAGCGAGCTCCGAGCCTGCGAGGACTGTTGAGTTTCGTCCATTGCGACAGTGGCCGCGAGGAGGCTTCGGCGCTGCCGCTCAAGTGAACGGCCTGGCCGTCGTCAGCCGCACCGCTGTGGCTAATCTGCGCCGGGAAGAACCACCCGGCGTCTTGGCGCGGCGGCCATCGCGCTGCGGCGTTCTGCTCAGCTCACCTTGCCCCGCGGCGTTCTGAGCTCAACTTGTCCCGTTGCGCACGCCGTCGGCCACGCAGCCAGCGCGGCATCGGCACCGGCTCGAGGATCGAGTCGAGAAATACGTCGTGGTCGGCGGCCAAGTCCTCTCGGTTCGGCCGCTCCTCGCTATCCAAGAACTCCTGCCACGGTGGCTTAGACGGCTTGGTCGCCGTCTCCTGCGATGGAGGTGCGGGCGCCGAGCGCTGCTTCCTGAGCCTCATCCTTCGTGCCCCCCTTCCGGCTGATCGCAGAGCCCGATTGTCTCTTACGGCCGCTCGGCTGACAAGGGTTCAGACTGCCGCGACTGCTGCTTCCGCCTGGAACCAGACGGAGCACGACGGCACAGTCGCGCTGCCGCTTCCCATGCGAGGGCAGCAGCCGGGCCGTCGCCGGCGGCGGGACTACTGCTTCGCGCGAATAAGCGATTGGCCCATCCGCGTGCGGCAGGCTTTCGCTCCAACTCGACAGCGCAGCGGGATGACGGCCGAGCGCTCGCTTTGCCTCAACGGGGAGCGCGGCGACCGGTAGTTCTGACGCTCGGCGCGCTGCTCCATGTCGTCCGGAGCGACATTGCGCGACGCCGATCACCGCCGGCCACCACGGCGCGTCCGTGACCACGGCGCTTGAGCAGATCGCCACGGCCCTGCGTCATCGGCAGCCAGGGTGATTCATGCCGGGTCTGGCCGGGCTCATCGCCTGCTCCCTTACTCGGCGGGGCTGCTGGGGGAGGGTCGTGCGTATGAACACAATCAAGGCTGTTGCGGTGCTCTGCGCGGTCGCCGCGCTCGTGCCGGCATCCGCCGCCGGCGCGCCGCCCACGTTCGTCCGCGAGGACATCGACGAGACCTTCGTCGACGAGGGCCCCAGCGAGGCGTGCGGGGTCGAGGCGACCGTCCACCTGACGGGCCACTCGACATCCCGCGTGCGCGAAGGCAACGGGGTGCGCGAGATCTTCACGGTCAACCTGACCGGGATCATCACCTCCGAGTTCGGGAGCTTCAAGGTCAAGGACGTCGGCTCGGACGCGACCCGGGTGACCCGGACCGGGCAGGTGATCGTCTCGATCCGCGGTCAGGCGCCCTTCTTCTTCAAGGGCGTCATGAAGTTCGACGGCACGACGGAGGAGCCGCTCAACAACCCGAACTTCGCCGCCGGCGAGGGCCAGATCGAACGCGCCTGCGCCGCGCTGAATCCCGAGGGCTAGTCTTTTGCGCCGGCGGGCAGTAAGCCCGCACGGCCGTCTGCTCGTCGCGGCGGGCACGAGCCCGCTGGCAGCGGCTGCTGATCATGCCTAGCTCCAGTAGTGAGCATCGGCCACTGCGCTCGTCGGGGCATGAAAATCATGGTCGGAGGGCTGCTGTCCGGTTCTGAGCTTACGGTCGCCTGATCCGGGACGGGGGCTTTCTGGGAGAACGCAGCCGGGCAGGCCGTTTTGGACGATGCGCTTCGAGCGCGGGCTTGTCTCTTTTGGCCGCCCCTGCGACTTGCCCGGGTTGTGCTGCGAGCACGTATCGGTCGTTGTCGTTTGCCCGTTGGTTCTCCTCGTCCATCGACGCTAGGAGGTTGTTCGTGGGGAGGTCGGTCGGTAGAGCGATCGGGTTGGACGTGCACCGCGATTTCTGCGAGGTCGCGATCTGCGAGGAGGGCGCGGTGCGCTCCGCCGGTCGGGTCGAGACGACGCCGGAGCGGCTCGAGCTGTTCGCGCAGAGCCTGGGCGCGGACGATCGGGTGGCGTTGGAGGTGACCGGCGGCGCGTGGGAGATCGCCAGGATCCTGGAGCCGCATGTGGGCCGGGTGGTCGTCGTGAGCCCTGACGACACGGGCATCCGCCAGGCCAGGGCGAAGACCGACCGGCTCGACGCGCGCACGCTGGCGCGGTTGTTGTGGGCCGGGGAGCTGGAGGCGGTCTGGATGCCC
Organism: Thermoleophilaceae bacterium; assembly: GCA_046462295.1. Lineage (GTDB taxonomy): Bacteria > Actinomycetota > Thermoleophilia > Solirubrobacterales > Thermoleophilaceae > JACVRW01. The sequence continues at coordinate 37,105 of JBKGUS010000096.1, forward strand.
GACGAGGCCTGCCGGGTGATGCGCCGCCGGCTCGCGCGGCGCGAGCAGCTGGTGCGTGCGCGCTCGCGCTCCAAGAACGAGATCCACGCGGTGCTGATGCGTCGGTTGAAGGGCAAGCCGCCCGTGTCGGACCTGCTTGGGGTCAAGGGGCGGAGGTGGCTGCGCGAGCTCGAGCTGCCGCTGGAGGAGTCCGAGACGCTCGAGAGCGCGCTGCGCCACGTCGAGTTTCTCGACCAGGAGATCGCCGAGGTCGAGCGGTTGATCGCGCTCGATGCGCTGCGCTCGCCGGACGCACGCCGGTTGATGACCGTGCCCGGGGTGAACGTGATCTGCGCGGCGACGTTTCTGGCCGCGATCGGCGACGTCCGCCGGTTCCGGACCTCGCGGCGGCTGGTCGCCTATCTCGGGCTTGACCCGCGCGTGCGCCAGTCCGGCAGCGAGCCCGCTCGCGGCGGCCGGATCTCCAAGCAGGGCTCGGCATCCGCTCGCTGGGTGCTGGTCGAGGCGGCTTGGTCGGTCGTCCATCAGCCCGGCCCGCTGCGCGCCTTCTATGAGCGCATCCGCGCCCGCCGCGGCCACGGAAAAGCCGTCGTCGCCTCGGCGCGCAAGCTCACGGTGCTGTTCTGGTGCCTGCTCGCGCGTGGCGAGGACTACGCCCACCAGCAGCCGTCGTTGACCGCCAAGAAGCTGCGCCTGCTCGAGATCCGCGCCGGCGCCCCGACGCTGAAGGGCACCAACACCGGGCTGTTCGCCACGCGCGAGCGGATGCGCACGGCCGAGCGCGAGCTCGCCCAGCAGGCCGAGGCCTCCTACAAGCGGATGGTCTCGGACTGGCAAGCGGCGGCAGCGAAGAAGACGGGCGCGAGCGTGACACCGGGGCGCGCATAGTTCAGGCCCTCGAAGGGCAGTCGCGCGGCAGGCCCACGAGCCCCAGACGCCTGCTCTTCGACACGTCATCGACTCGCGCCCAGACGCAGCCTAACGCCGTCTAACGACCCCGACACCCGTCGACGGCGACCCCGCCTGCGCAAATAGCGGCCACAACCGACCGATCGCCCCGCAGGCGACCGAAACAAGTTCACAGGAGGCGATCTGCGGGCCCGCGCGAGCCGTCCGTGACCGATCGGAGCTGCGAAAAGTTGCCGCCCACCCCTTGACTTTCATCGGTCGTCCTTGACGATCCTCACGAGGACCTTGTCGCAATGCGGGCA
>JBKGUS010000097.1:0-3518 GCA_046462295.1 Thermoleophilaceae bacterium
GGATGTCGCTCGAGGAGAAGGTCGGTCAGATGTTCATGACCTACGCCTACGGGACGGACGCCGACGGGTCCGACCCGCGCAATCAGACCGAGTACGGCGTCGACAACCACCGCCAGTTGATCGAGCGCTACCACCTCGGCGGCATCATCTACTTCGCCTGGTCGGACAACGTCCAGAACCCGCGGCAGATCGCGGGCCTGTCGAACGGGATCCAGCGGGCGGCGACCTCCTCCGGCGCCGAGATCCCCGCCCTGATCTCGACCGACCAAGAGCAGGGCCTCGTGGTGCGGATCACCGAGCCCGCCACGCAGTTCCCCGGCAACATGGCGCTCGGCGCCGCGCGCGACCCGCAGCTCGCGAAGTCCGCCGCCGAGATCACCGGCGAGGAGCTGCGGGCGATGGGGATCAACCAGAACTTCGCGCCGGTCGCCGACGTGAACGTCAACCCCGAGAACCCCGTGATCGGCGTGCGCTCGTTCTCGTCGAACCCGGACCTGGTCTCGTCGCTGACCGAGGCCCAGGTGCGCGGCTACCAGCGCGAGGACGTCGCCTCCACGGCGAAGCACTTCCCCGGCCACGGCGACACCAACGTCGACTCCCACACCGGCCTCCCCGAGATCGACCACACGCGCGAGGAGCTCGAAACCATCGACCTCCCGCCGTTCGCGGCGGCGATCGACGCGGGCGTCCAGTCGATCATGACCGCGCACATCGTGGTGCCCGCGCTGGACGACTCCGGTCGCCCGGCGACGCTCTCCCGGCCGATCCTCACCGACCTGCTGCGGCGCGAGATGGACTACGACGGCGTGGTCGTGACGGACGCCCTCGACATGCAGGGCGTGCGGGAGATGTTCGGCGACGACCGCGTGCCGATCGAGGCGATCAAGGCCGGCGCCGACCTGATGCTGATGCCGCCGGAGTTCGACCTGGCCTACCGGTCGGTGCTCGAGGCGGTGCGCTCGGGTGAGATCGGCGAACGCCGGATCGACCAGTCGGTGTACCGGATCCTGAGGCTGAAGGAGCGGCTCGGGCTGTTCAGGAAGCCGTTCGTGAAGGAGCACAAGGTGGACCGGGTTGTGGGCAACCGGCGCCACCTCTCGACGGCCGAAGAGGTCACCGAGCGGACCGTCACGCTGGTCGAGAACGACGCGGGCGTGCTGCCGCTCGAGGCCGGCACCGGGCAGCGCGCGCTCGTGACCGGGTGGGGCGTGACGACGACGGCGACGCTGGGGTCACAGGTGCGCGACCGCGGCCTGGCCGCCGAGGTGCTCGAGACCGGCGCGGCGCCGAGCGACGCGGCTATCGCTTCGGCTCGGGCGGCTGCCGAGCGGAACGACGTCGTGATCGTCGTGACCAACCGCGCATGGAGCTCGCCGGCCCAGCAGCGGCTGGTGGCGGAGCTCGTGGCGAGCGGCAAGCCGGTGATCGTGGCCGCGGTGCGAGACCCGTACGACGTGGCCCACCTGCCGAGCGCCGACACGTTCGTCGCGACGTACAGCTACGCCGGCGTGTCGCTGCGGGCGCTGGCGAAGACGCTGTTCGGGGAGGTGAACCCGAGCGGCCTGCTGCCCGTCGACATCCCGGCGGCGGGCGACCCCGGGACCATCCTGTACCCGTTCGGGCACGGGCTGAGGTATTGATGGACGAGACACGGCGCGCACGCGTCCCGCTCCTGAAGCTGGTCGCCGCAACCGCGGCGGCGCTGACCCTCGCGGCGCCGGGCGCAAGCGGTGACCCTTCCCGCGAAGAGCCGCTTCCGCTCGGCCCGCGAGGCCTCGCCGAGGACCGCTTCACCCAACACGTCGCCCCCGGCGTCCGCTACACGCGGATCGTCCGCGGCGAGCCTTCGCCGCGCGACGTCTACACGGTCGACGTCGCCTTCCGGGCCGATCGCCTCGCCGCCGAGGCCCTCGCCGGCGAGCTCCGCGGGGACGGGCACGACCCGAGCGTCCTGCGCATCTCCGAGCGCGCCCCCGACGATCCCGAGCGTGGACCGCTCGGCTGGCTCGTCCGGGTCGGGAGCTTCCAGACCGAACCCGAGGCGATCGCCCTGCGCGACCGGCTCACCGCCGAGGGCTACGCCGGCACTCGGGTTGTCTTCACCGGCGAGGACGGAGGCCGGACCACGGGCCCGTGGGTCGTCCACGTGCTCGAGGTCGACAGCCGTCACGTCCACGCGGCCGTCGATTCCGCAGGCGCGCGCCGGACGATCGCGGCCGAGCGACGCACCCCGCTTCTCGACGCCGTCCTCGCCAATGGCATCGTCCCGGAGCGCGAGCTGCTCTCGGGCATCGCCGCCCGTATCGGTGCCGCCGCCTCGCTGAACGGCGGCTACTTCGTGATCGGCCCGGCCGACGGGACACCCGGCGACCTCGCCGGCATCTCGATGCTCGACGGCGAGCTGGTGAGCGAGTCGGTGGGCGACCGGACGAGCCTGGTGCTGACGGAGCGCGACGCGAAGGTCGAGCCAGTCCGAACCCGCCTCCGTGCGCGGGCGTCGGACGGCGCGAGGCGGGAGATCGACGGCCTCAACCGGAAGCCCGGCCTGATCCGCGGCTGCGGCGGCACCGGCGGCGACCTGCCGACCGAGGAGCCGAAGCACGATTTCACGTGCACCGATCCCGGCGAGCTGATCCTCTTCACTGACGCCTTCGGCGAAACGACCGAGCCGGGCGAAGGCACCGAAGCCGCACTCGACCGGCACGGCCGCGTGCTCGAGCTGCGCGCGCCGCGCGGCGGCGCGATACCGCCCGGCGGATCGGTCCTGGCCGGGACCGGAGACGGCGCCGATTGGCTGCGCGAGCATGCGGAGCCGGGAGCGAGGGTCGCCACGAGGAGCGTGGTGAACATCGGCGCCGAGGGCCGCCGCTCCGGTCGCGCCGCCACCGGCGCCGACGTCGTCAACGGCGGCCCGCGCCTGCTGCGCAACGGCAAGCCCGCGATCAATGCCTTCGCGGAGGGCTTCCACTGGCCCGAGAACCCCGAGTTCTTCTACCGCTTCGGCGTGCGCCGGAACCCCCGGACGATTGCGGGTGTCACGCCGACCGGCCGCGTCCTCCTCGTGGCGATCGACGGCCGCCGCCCCGGCTACAGCGTGGGCGCGAGCTTCGGCGAGAGCGCAGGCGTCATGAAGGCCCTGGGCGCCCGCGACGCCCTCAACCTCGACGGCGGCGGCTCCACCGGCATGACCGTCGCCGGCGACCTGGTCACTCGTCCGTCAGACCCGACGGGCGAGCGCCCGATTGCCGACGCGATCCTGATCCGGCCCTGACCTGGCCCTCAGTCGCCCGCGATCGTGATCCGCCGCACCCCCGAGGGCACCATCGCGTACTGGGCCGCGGTCACCACGCCATCCAGGCCGCCGGCCGAGGCCGGGGCCATGATGTAGTCCTCGAGCGCCTGGTTGTAGAGCGCTCCGACCGAGGTGAACGTCGTGAGGCCCTGGGCGGTGAACGGATTGCTGGGCCTTCCACCGAGTTCACGCGGGCGTCCTTTGTCGGGATCGGAGTCGGCAGGCG
>JBKGUS010000098.1:0-3813 GCA_046462295.1 Thermoleophilaceae bacterium
GCTCGACCGGCGCGTGCACCCGAGCCGCCCACCGAATGCCGATGGCGAGCGTCACGATGAGGTAGACCGCCCCGACCGCTGCGTTCAACGGGAGCTGACGGTCCGGCGCGTCGGGCGCGAACGGGATCAGGAAGCCGAGCAGCAGGAACAGTACGAGGGCACCCGTGACGTTCGCGCCCATGGACGCCCACGTGAGCCGGCGGATGGTGTCCCGCCACAACTCCATGCCCACAGTGTCCCCGGCACGCTGCGTCGCCGCGCCGGCCGAACTGTGAGATGGATCACATACCTCCGCGGGCATCCTGCCCGCGATCTGATGGAAGCGCTCGCCTCCGGCTCGCGTGACCGGGTACGGCTGCGCCGTACCCTTAGGCCGCGTCGCGCAGCGCCTGCGCCTCGGCGAGGGTCGACAGCTTGCGCAGCGCCGCCTCCTCGATCTGGCGCGTCCGCTCGCGGGTGAGCCCGAAGAGCTTCGCCACCTGGTCCAGCGTGCGCGGCTGCTCACCGCCGATCCCGAAGCGCAGCTCCACGATCCGCCGGTCGCGGTACGAGAGGTGGTCCAGCACCTCGTGCAGGCGCTGGTGCATGAGGGACTCGGCCGCGGCGTCGTACGGACTCTGGCTCGACTCATCCGGGATGAGGTCGCCGAACTGCGCGGCGTCGGCGTCGTCGCCCACCGGCTTGTCGAGCGAGACCAGCTGCTGCGCCGCGCGCATGATCACGTCGGCCTCGACCGGGTCGACCCCGGCCAGCTCCGCGATCTCCTCGATCGTCGGGTCGCGGTCGCCCTGAGCCTCCAGCTTGCGCTGGGCGCCGTCGAGCTTCTTCAGCACGTTGTCGATGTGGATCGGGATCCGGATCGTCCGGCCCTTGTCCGCGATCGCGCGGGAGATCGCCTGGCGGATCCACCATGTGGCGTAGGTCGAGAACTTCCAGCCCTTGCGCCAGTCGAACTTCTCGACGGCGCGCACCAGGCCGATCGTGCCCTCCTGGATCAGATCGAGGAACGGCAGTCCCTGGTTGCGATAGCGCTTGGCGATCGAGACCACGAGGCGCAGGTTCGCGCGGGTCATGTGGTCCTTCGCCTCCAGGTCGCCGCGCTCGATGCGCTTGGACAGCTCGACCTCTTCCTCGCGGGTCAGCAGCGGCGTCGCGGCGATGCCGTCGAGAAACTGCTGGAGCGAGTCCAGGGTCGGGTCCGGGGCGGGCTGAAGGGGGAGGGTGTCCGTGCTCACGGCCGCCAAGCTACGACCGTGTCCTAAGGAGGACCTAAATCCTTCGTTCCTGCAGGAATTCGCGGATGAGCCGCGACGTTTCGTCCGGTCGCTCGAGCGCCGGGAGGTGGCCCGCGCCGGGGATCTCCGCCCGCTCGGCACCCCGGAGCTCGCGCGCGAGCCGCTCCGCGATCGCATGGAAGTCCCGCTTGTCGAGCTCCCCCACCACGACCAGCGTGCGGGCCTGCACCGAACCCAGGTCGATCGACTCCGTCTCGACCTCCGCGGCCTCGGACTCCGACTGGAGCCGGAAGGCCCGCTCCTGCATCTCGATCACCCGGTCGCGGTGGGAGGGGTCCTCGAGCCAGAAGTCGGCGTTCAGGACCGCCGCGGCGTGGAGCTCCCCTTCCTCGAGCAGCTCCTCCTCGCGCCGGGCGAAGTCGAGCACCTCCTCGGACCAGTCGTGGTCCGGCAGCGGGGCGTCGAGGAGGACGAGCTCGCTCACCAGCCCGGGATAGCGGCTGGCCACCTCGAGGCAGACCTGGCCGCCGAACGAAGCTCCGACGAGTGCCGCCGGCTCGGACAGGGCGCCGGCGAGGTCACGGGCGTGCGAGAACTCGCCCGCCGGCGAAAGCGGCGTCTCCCCGAACCCCGCCAGCTCGTGCCGGACGGCCCCGGGGAGATCGAAGCCATCCCACATCCGGGCGTCGCAGACGCCCGAGTGGACCATGACGATCACTCGCCGAGCTCGAGCACCGCGAGGAACGCCTCCTGCGGCACCTCGATGCGCCCCACCTGCTTCATGCGCTTCTTGCCTTCCTTCTGCTTCTCGAGCAGCTTGCGCTTGCGGGTGATGTCGCCGCCGTAGCACTTCGCGATCACGTCCTTGCGCACCGCCTTCACCGACTCGCGCGCGATGATCTTCGAGCCGATCGCGGCCTGGATCGCCACCTCGAACTGCTGGCGCGGGATCTGCTTGCGCAGCCGCTCGGTCAGGTTCCGGCCGGCGGCGTAGGCCTTGTCGCGGTGGACGATCATCGAGAGCGCGTCCACCTTGTCGCCCGCCAGCAGGATGTCCAGCTTGACGAGGTCGCCCTCGCGCATGCCGAGCACCTCGTAGTCGAGCGAGGCGTAGCCCCTGGTGCGCGACTTCAGCTGGTCGAAGAAGTCGAGCACGATCTCGGCCAGCGGCAGGTCGTACTGGAGCTGCACGCGCTCGGTGCTCAGGAAGGTCATCTCCGTGTGGGTGCCGCGGCGCTCCTGGCACAGCTCCATCACCGAGCCCACGTGCTCCTTCGGGCAGAGGATCGTGGCGCGGATGTACGGCTCCTCGACCGCCGCGATCAGCGCCCGGTCCGGCATGTCGGCCGGCGAGTGGACCACCATCTCGCTGCCGTCCGTGAGCTTCACGTCGTACTCGACATTCGGCGCCGTCGCGAGCAGCTCCAGGTCGTACTCGCGCTCGAGCCGCTCGCGAACGATGTCCATGTGGAGAAGGCCGAGGAACCCGCAGCGGAAGCCGAACCCGAGCGCCTCGCTGGTCTCCGGCTCCCAGGTCAGGGCGGCGTCGTTCAGCGACAGCTTCTCGAGCGCATCGCGCAGGTCCGGGAACTGGTTCGTCTCGACCGGGAACAGCCCGCAGAACACCATCGGCTTGATCTCGCGGTAGCCCGGCAACGGCTCAGTCGCCGCGCCCGCCTTGGTGGTGAGCGTGTCGCCCACCCGCAGCTGCGACACGTCCTTGATCCCGGTGATCAGGTAGCCCACCTCGCCGGCCTTCAGCGACTCGACCGGCATCATCTGCGGGCCGAAGTAGCCGATCTCGTCCACCTCGGCCTCGGTACCGGTCTGCATCGCCCGGATCGCCGCGCCCTTGCGGAGCTCGCCGTCCACCACGCGGACGTAGGCCACCACGCCGCGGTACTGGTCGAACTCGGAGTCGAAGATGAGGGCGCGCGCGGGCGCGGAGGCATCACCCTCCGGGGGCGGCACGCGCGAGACGAGCGCCTCGAGCAGCTCCTCCACCCCAGCGCCCGACTTGGCCGAGACCTGGATCACCTCGTCCTCGCCCAGCAGCTCGTGGATCTCGCCGGCCACCCGCTCGGCCTCGGCGCCGGGCAAGTCGATCTTGTTGAGCGCGGGGATCAGCTCGAGCCCCGCGTCGACGGCCAGGTAGGTGTTGGCGACCGTCTGCGCCTCCACCCCTTGCGAGGCGTCGACCAGCAGCAGCGCCCCGTCGCAGGCGGCGAGCGAGCGCGACACCTCGTAGGTGAAGTCCACGTGGCCGGGGGTGTCGATCAGGTGGAGCCGGTAGAGCTTGCCGTCCTTCGCGGTGTACTCCACGCGCACGGCCTGGGCCTTGATGGTGATGCCGCGCTCGCGCTCGAGGTCCATCGAGTCGAGCAGCTGGGGCCGGTGGTCGCGCGGGTCCACCGCCCCGGTGATCTCGAGGATGCGATCGGCCAGCGTCGACTTGCCGTGGTCGATGTGCGCGATGATCGAGAAATTGCGGATGTTGCTCGCAGGAGCCGCCATGGATCTTCGAGTATGGCGGCGATGCTGCGAAACTCCGACTCGGACTCGTGGCAGGCGATGACGT
>JBKGUS010000099.1:0-8174 GCA_046462295.1 Thermoleophilaceae bacterium
CGCTCGTCTCCATCGGTGGCGTGCAGTCCAACCACACGCGTCAGGTCGCGGCGGTCGCGGGGCACCTCGGCCTCAAGGCGGTCCTGGTGCAGGAGAGCTGGGTGGACTGGCCGGACGTCGCCTACGACCGCGTCGGCAACATCCAGCTGTCCCGCATCATGGGCGCGGACGTGCGGCTCGTCGAAGCCGGCTTCGGGATCGGCTTCAAGGAGAGCTGGGAGCAGGCGCTGGCCGACGTCGAGCGCTCAGGCGGCAAGCCGTACGCGATCCCAGCCGGCGCCTCGGACCACGAGCTCGGCGGCCTCGGCTTCGCGCGCTGGGCGGCGGAGGTGGAAGAGCAGGAGCGCGAGCTCGGCGTCTTCTTCGACACGATCGTCGTCTGCTCGGTCACAGGGAGCACCCAGGCCGGCATGGTCGCGGGGTTCGCGGCCCAGGACACCGAACGCCGCGTGATCGGGATCGACGGCTCGGCGCGCCCGGCCGAGACGCACGAGCAGGTCGCGCGGATCGCGCGGCGGACCGCGGAGCTGATCCAGGTCGGGCGCGAGCTGCGCGACGACGAGATCGTGCTCGACGACCGCTGGCACGCGGGGACCTACGGGATCCCGGACGAGGTGACGCTCGAGGCGATCCGGACGGCGGGGCGGCTCGAGGGCATGATCACCGATCCCGTCTACGAGGGGAAGTCGATGGCCGGGATGATCGACCTGGTGGCGCGCGGCGAGATCGAGCGCGGCTCGAACGTGCTGTACGCCCACCTCGGCGGGCAGCCGGCGCTGAGCGCCTACGCAGGGCTGTTCCGCTAGTAGCCGCTCGCCCGCCCCGAGGATCACCGGCGCGATGCTCACGTACGCTCTCTTCATGTGGCCGCCTGAGGCGCTCGAGTTCCTCCGCGAGCTCGAGGCGAACAACGACCGCGACTGGTTCAAGGCGAACCGCGCCCGCTACGACGCGCACCTGATCGAGCCCGCGCGCGCGATGGCGCAGGGGATGTCGCACCTCGGCGAGCCGCACATGTTCCGCCCGTACCACGACACCCGCTTCCACATGCGGCCGCCGATCAAGGAGCAGGTGGGCGTGGCGATCGGATACGGCGGCGCGGGCGGCTACTACTTCGAGCTGTCGCTCGACGGCCTGCTCGTGGCGGCGGGCATGCACCACCCCGCGTCTGACCAGCTTGAGCGCTTCCGCCGTGCGATCGACGACGGGCGCCGCGCGGCCGGCTTCGAGCGCGCCGTCAAGGCGGCGGCCGCCGGCGGCCTCGAGCTGGCACCGCCCGCGTTGAAGCGGGCCCCGCGCGGGTTCCCGATCGACCACCCGCGGATCGACCGCCTGCGCGTGAAGGAGCTGGCCGTTTACAACCGCCACCCGCTCGAGCCGTGGCTGCACTCGCCCGAATGCGACGAGCGGGTGCGCGCGGAGCTCGAGTCGGCGCGCCCGCTGGTGGCGTGGCTCGGCAAGCACGTCGGTCCGCCGGGGGCGGCCGGTCCCTAAGTCCGCGCCCGCAGCCGCCGCGCCGCCTCCGCCACCAGCTCCGCGTTGTCCCGCGCGACGGAGCCGTCCGGCATCAGCGTCGTGTCCTCCAGGCCGATTCGCACGTCCCGGCCGCGCGCCAGCGCGGCGTCGAGCATCTCCCAGGCGTCGACTCCGGCGCCGTGGTGGAGCTGCGGCGCGGTCAGGCCACCCGCCACCAGCAGTTCGTCGATCTCGGCGGCGGCCGCGACCGGGTCGTCGGCGCCGCCGTCGCTCGTCTCCACCAGCACGCGCAGCGGCGTCAGGACGCGCTCGAGCAGAAGATGCGCGTCCGCGAGGTTCCACACCCCCGCCTCGATCCCCACCCCGCGCCCGGCGAGCAGCTCGCACAGCGCCGCCGAGCCTTGCTCGGCCAGATTCACGGACACGTAGTCCGGCAGGTCGTCCCAGGCCTCCACCTGGGCGTGACGAAGATCGGCGTCGCCGTCCGTGGTCCAGAGGCCGGTGGTCAGGCCGAGCGGCACCCCCGGGCAAGCCGCTCGGATCGCCCGCACGGTGGCGCCGGCGGCGCCCGGCTCTGTCGTGTCCGCGCCGCCAGTTGACGCCCGGGGATGCACGTGCAGCTCGGCCGCGCCGGCGGTGACCGCCCGCCGGGCATCCGCGGCCAGCTCCTGCGGCGTCAGCGGCACCGCGGGGTGGTCGCCGCGCGGGCGCCGGCCGTTGAGGCACGCCTGGAGCATGGCGCCCGAGGATACGCGGGCGTCAGTTCACGTCCCGGCCACGCAGCAGCGCGTAGCCGGCGGCGAACGCCGCGCCGATCCAGGCCATCATCGCCAGGGCGGCGAGACCGGGCGCGAGGAGGTCGACCTCGCCGAGCCCGGCGTCCTCGGGCGGGATGCCCGACAGGCTCGTGGGCAGCGCGCCGAAGGGGCCGAACCGGCCCACCTCCGGGACCAGGGCCACCACCATCGGCTCTACCACGAACGCCAACAGGAGCACCCCGACGACGGCGATGACCTGGTTGCGCACCAGCGCGCCAAGCCCGACCCCGAGCCCGCCCACGAGCGTCGCGATCAGCGCGTTGCGGCCCAGCTGGGCGGCCAGCTCGCCGGCCTCCGGCATGGGCAGGTCGCGCGCCGTGATCACCACGGTGCCCACGATCGTGACCACCACCGAGATCATCACCGAGAGCACGGCGCCGGCCGCGGCGAACGCGAGCGTCTTCGCCGCGAGGAAGCGCAGCCGGTCGGGCGCCGCAAGCAGGGAGCTCGTGATCGTCCGGTGGCGCCATTCCCCGCCGATCCCGATGACGGCGAGCATGAAGATGAACACCGCGCTCATGTCGGACGCGAAGACATCCACGAGCACCGAGTCCTCGGTCGGCTCGGTGAGCAGCCCGACGAGGACCGTGATGAGCAGCGAGGTGGCGACGGCCGCGCCCGCCAGCCCCGCGAAGGTGCGGGTGGTGCGCAGCTTGATCAGCTCGGCTCGGAGCAGCGGCTTCATGCGACCTCCGCGGTCAGCTCGAGGAAGGCGTCCTCCAGAGAGCGGGAGACCGCGACGAGCTCCGAAAGGGCGATGCCGTGCTCCGCGGCGACGGCGCCGACGGCGTCGGGGGAAGCGCCGCGCACGAGGAGGGCGGCGGCCGGCGCGGGCGGGGCGCCCCCGCCCGGCGGGGCAGCGTCCCCGCCGTCGCTTCGCGTGGCAGGAGGCGCACCTCCGTCCCGCTCCACGAGCATGCCTCGCTCACGCAGCAGCTCCGCGAGCCGGATCGCCTCCGCGGCGCGCACGCGCGTGACCGGCCCGTCCGGGCCGCCCAGCACGGACTCCAGCGGGCCGCTCGCCCGCAGCACACCGCCGGCGATCACCACCACGTCGTCCGCGGCCTGCGCGACCTCGGAAAGCAGGTGGCTCGACACCAGCACGGCGCGCCCGCGCCCCGCCTGGGAGCGCAGCACTTCGCGCATCCAGCGGATCCCGGGCGGGTCGAGCCCGTTGGCGGGCTCGTCCAGGATCAGCACCTCGGGGTCGCCGAGGAGCGCCGCCGCGATCGCGAGGCGCTGGCGCATGCCCATCGAGTAGCCCTTCACGCGGCGGTTCGCCGCCGCCGTGAGGCCGACGGTGTCGAGCACCTCGTCGACGCGGCCGTCGGGATGGTTCCCGGCGGCGGCGAGCACGCGCAGGTGGTTGCGGCCGGAGCGACCGGGATGGAAGCTGGCCTCCTCGAGCACCACGCCCACATGGGCGCTCGGGTGCGGGAGGTCCTCATAGCGCCGGCCACCGAACGTGCCCTCGCCCGCGTTCGCGTGGATCAGCCCGAGGAGCATCCGCAGCGTGGTGCTCTTCCCGGCCCCGTTCGGGCCGAGGAAGCCGGTCACGCGGCCCGCGTCGACCTCGAAGGAGAGGTCCTTGACGGCCTCGATCCTGCCGAAGCGCTTCGTCATCCCGCGGATCTCGATCGCTGCACTCATGCTGCGGCCCAAGCTAGGTCCGTGAGCCGCCGCGGACATCGGCCGCAAGCGTGGTCTTTCGGCTCCTACTTCAGGATGAGCGCGGCCGCACGAGCCCGACGTCGTACGCGAACACCACGGCCTGCACACGGTCGCGGAGCCCCAGCTTGCGGAGCACCGAGGAGACGTGCGTCTTCACCGTCGCCTCCGTGAGCACGAGCCGCGAGGCGATCTCGGCGTTCGACAGCGCGAGCGCGACGAAGCGCAGCACCTCGACCTCGCGGTCGGTCAGCTCGTCGAGGTCCGCCGGCCGCGCGCCGTCGTCCGGCAGCACGCCGGCGAAGCGGTCCAGCAGCCGGCGCGTGACGCCCGGAGCGAGCAGGGCATCACCGCGCGCCACGATCCGAATCGCCTCGGTCAGTTCGGGCGGCCGCACGTCCTTCAGCAGGAAGCCGCTCGCCCCGGCGCGGAGCGCGGCGAAGACGTACTCGTCCACGTCGTAGGTGGTGAGGATCACGATGCGGGCCGAGCTGCCCGACGCGGCGATGCGGCGTGTGGCCTCGATCCCGTCCACGCCCGGCATCCGCACGTCCATCAGCACGACGTCGGGCTGCAGCTCAGCCACGTGCGCGACCGCCTCGGCTCCGTCGCCCGCCTCGCCCACCACCTCCATGTCGTCCTTGGCCTCGAGGATCATGCGGAAGCCGCCGCGGACGAGCGCCTGGTCGTCCGCGATCAGCACCCGCACCCTCACGGCGGCGCCTCGAGCGGCAGGCGGGCGTGCACGCGGTAGCCGCCGCCCGGCCGCGGGCCGGCCTGGAGCGTGCCGCCGAGCAGCGCGGCACGCTCGCGCATGCCCAGCAGTCCCTGGCCGGAGCCGTTGACCAGAGCGCTCGGCGAACCGCGCCCGTCGTCGCTGATCTCGAGCTCCAGCTCGCCGTCGCCGAAGCGCACGGTCACCTCCGCCCGCGTCGCGCGCGCGTGACGCAGCGTGTTGGTGAGCGCCTCCTGGACGATGCGATAGGCCGACAGGTCGACGCCGGCGGGCAGCTCGGGCCCCTCCCCCTCGCGGCGCACCACCACGTCGAGCCCGCCGAGCCGCAGCGGCTCGGCCAGCTCGTCGAGACGCGCGAGGCCGGGCTGGGGGTGCGTGGGGTCCGGGTCGCCCGGCCCGCCGCCCAGCAGAGTGCGAAGCTCGCGGAGCGCGTCGCGGCCGGCCTGCTCGATCGAGCGCAGCGCAGCGCGCGCCTGGTCCGGCCGTGTGTCGAACACGTCCTCGGCGGCGCTCGCCTGCACGACGATCACCGACACGCTGTGGGCGATCGCGTCGTGCAGCTCGCGGGCGATGCGTGCCTGCTCGTCGCTCACCGCGCGCCGCGACCCCTCGCGGATCGCCTTCCTGCGGTTGCGTGCCGCCTCGCCGAGCGCCCACGACCCGCCGGCGAGCGCCATCGCGAAGACCGCGTCGTCGTCGGTCGTGGTCAAGAAGTTGAGGGAGGTCACGCCCATGAGGAAGGCGAGGCCGAGGAGCGAGACACGCGGCGGCCGCGCCGCCGCGAGCGACCCGACCGCGAACAGGCCGGCGAGCGGGATCACTCCCTCGGGCACGAGCAACTGGAACGTGAGCGCGGCCGGCAGCACCACCGCGGCCACCAGGACCGGCCGTTCGCGCCGCCAGTGGAGCGCCGCTCCCTGCACGACCGCGAGAGCGATGGCGAGCTCCTTGCCGAGATCGATGCCCGGCAGGTGTGGCTCCTCCCCGCCCGCGACGAGCGCCAGGAAGCCGCCGACCGCCCACGGGAGCAGGGCGTTCCCGAAGTGCGCGAGCGTGCTTCTCAGTGGACGGCGCACACGCCGATCGTCGCGGATCGCGCCCGCCGGCACATCGGTCTCGAGTATGAGACCGGCCTCCCGGCTAGATGCCGAACATCACCTTGTCCACGTAGCACCAGCACCAGTCCTCCCCCTCCTCGGCAGAGCGGACGATCGGATGCCCGGCTTCGTCGGCGTGCTTGCTGGCGTGCTTGTTCTTCGAGGAGTCGCAGCAGCCCACGCGGCCGCACGACAGGCAGACCCGCAGGTGGACCCAGCGGTCGCCCGTGCGCAGGCAGTCCTCACAGCCCTCCACGGACTCGGGCGGCTCGATGGTGATCTGGTCGAGATGGGAGCAGATGGCCACGGCGTCGAGGATATGGACCTCCCCCGGATTCCGCCACGTACCCTGAATCGCATGTCCCGCCGAACACGTACCCGCGCCGTGGCGCTCGCGGCCGCGGCCGCCCTCGCCCTGCCGGCGTGCGGCTGGCGCGAGCTCCGGGCCCAGGTCACCGATCCGCTGCCGCCCACGCTCCCCGAGGCGCAGATCGAGTGGCAGCGCTCGCTGGCGGTGGGGTCGCCGGCAGGCGGGCGGCTAGTGCGCGGCGTGCGCCTGCCCGCCGAGGGCGTCCACTTCTTCACCTGGGATCCGGTCAAGCGCCGCTCACCCAATCGCGACTGGCGGCGCTGGGGCACCGACAAGCTCGTCCGGCTGGTACTCAGGATCGCCCGCGAGTACGGCAAGGACCACCCCTACGCCCCGCGCCTGGCGGTCGGCGACCTGAGCCGCCCGCGCGGCGGCAACTTTGGCCCGCAGTTCGGCTTCATCGGCCACGCGAGCCATCAGAACGGCCTCGACGTGGACATCTACTACCCGCGCGCGGACGGCCGCGAGCGTGCGCCGAGGGACGCCTCGGAGATCGACCGGCGGCTGTCGCAGGATCTGGTCGACCGCTTCCTCGAGGCGGGTGCGGTGAAGATCTTCGTGGGACCGAACACGGGCCTGAAGGGGCCTCCGAACGTGGTGGCGCCGCTGATCCACCACGACAACCACATCCACGTTCGGATCGCGCCTTGAGGCGCGGCGCGGCCGGTCAGAGCCCGACGGGGCGCGGCCGCGGTGGCTGCGCGAAGAGGCGCCAGAGCCCTGCCTCGGGCATCTGCTCGACGGCGAAGCCGGAGGAGTGGGCCTCGCCCTCGAGCAGACTCGCCAGGCGCGGCTCGGTGGCGAAGCGGCTGACCGCCACCACGGAGCGCAGCCGGACCGCGAGCGGACGCTCGCCCGCCCAGAGGATCACCAGCGGCGGGACCGCCATCGGGCGGTCGGAGCGGGGATCGGTGGTGGGGGGACACTCCCGCACCTCGACCTCCAGCTCGCCGCGAACGAACTCGTTGCCACCCAGGAATGCGCGGACCGCGCGCTGCTCTCCAATCACCTCGTGACCCTAGGATCGAGTGCCGAGATGCGCCACTCGGCCATCCGTCTAGAACACACCTCCCGGGGAAGGCCGCGTGTCCAGGCCTTCGCCCCCGGTCGGGTCAACCTAATCGGAGAGCACACGGATTACAACGCCGGGTTGTGCCTTCCTTTTGCGATCCGGCGAGGAGTCACGGTGGCCGCGGACCAGCTGCCCGGAGGCGGGATCGAGGCGCATGCGCTGGACCTGGCGGAGCAGGACCGCTTCGAGCTGGGCCGGGAGATCGAGGCCGCCGGCGGTCCGCCGGACTGGCGGGCGTTCGTGCGGGGAGCGGCAGCCGAGCTGACGCGCTCGGGAGTCGCCCTGCGGCCCTGCCGACTCGAGATCACGGGCGACGTGCCGCGCGGCGCCGGCCTCTCCTCGTCGGCGGCGCTCTCGGTCTCGCTCTGCCTCGCCCTGTGCGCGGTTTCCGGCGCCGAGCCGCCCGGGCGGATCGAGCTGGCCCGGCTCTGCTCGCGCGTCGAGCGGGACTGGTGCGGCGCCGAGACCGGGCTGCTCGACCAGCTCGCCTCTCTGTTCGGCGAGCGCGGGCGGGCGCTGCGGATCGACATGCGCGGGCCGGTGATCGAGCCGGTGCCGCTGGAGCTCGGGGATCACGTGCTGGCGACGCTCGACTCCGGTGCGGAGCGGAGCGTCGCCGCCTCGGGCTACAACGAGCGGCGCGAGGAGTGCCGGGCGGCCTGCCGCGCCCTGGGCGTCGAGTCGCTGCGGGACGCGGAGAGCCATGCGGGGCTGCCGGAGCCGCTTGGCCGCCGCGTGCGACACGTGCTGAGCGAGAACGAGCGGGTGGACGCGGCGGTGGCGGCCCTCGCGGCCCGGGACCCGGCCGGCCTCGGCCGGCTGCTGGACGCCTCGCACCGGAGCCTCCGTGACGACTACGAGGTCTCGGTGCCCGCGGTGGAGGAGGCGGTGAAGGCCTGCAAGGAGGCGGGAGCGCTCGGCGCGCGGATCATGGGCG
>JBKGUS010000100.1:0-4794 GCA_046462295.1 Thermoleophilaceae bacterium
GCACGCGGGCCCGTGCTGACCGCCGCGGAGCGCGCGCGGGCGGCGGCCGGCGGGACCGTGTGCGCCGCCCACCTCTTCGAGCACCTCGCCCGACCGGCTCAGCACCTGCGCGAAGCCCTCCTCGGCCTCCTCGGGCTCCGCCGCGCCGGCGTCTCCCGATCCGGCCACCGCTGCGGCGCGCGCCGCGAGCCCGGCGTCCACGCTCTCGTCGAGGTCGTCCTTCAGCCGCAGGTACACGAACAGCCCGGCGGCCGCGAGCACCAGGACCATCGCCAGCGCGAAGGCGGCCGTGAGCCTGGCGCGGATCGGCAGCCTGCTCACATGCCGCCGTCCTTGCGAAGCCGGTAGCCCACCCCGCGCACCGTCTCGAGCGACGTCACCCCGAAGGGCCGGTCGATCTTCTCGCGCAGATAGCGAACGTAGACCTCGACGACGTTCGAGCGCTGCTCGTAGCCGAGGTCCCAGGCCGCCTCGAGCAGCTGCGGCTGCGTCAGCACCTGTCCGGGGCGGCGCATGAATGTCTCGAGCAGTGCGAACTCGCGCGCCGACAGCTCGATCTCGCGGTCGCCGCGCCAGACCTGTCGCGTGGCCGGGTCGAGCCGGAGCGAGCCGACCTCGAGCACGGTGGGGCGCTCGTGGGGCCCGCGCCGCGCGAGCGCTCGGAGGCGCGCCATTAGCTCGGCGAGGGAGAATGGCTTGGTGAGGTAGTCGTCGGCGCCACCGTCGAGACCCCGCACCCGGTCCTCCACGGAGTGGCGCGCGGTGAGCATCAGGACGGGCACCCAGATCCCGCCGGCACGCATGCGCCGGACCGTCTCGAAGCCGTCGACCTCCGGCATCATCACGTCGAGCACGACCGCGTCGTAGTCGGTCGCGCCCACCATGCGAAGCGCCTCCTCGCCACCGGACGCCAGGTCCACCACGAGCCCCTCGAAGCGCAGGCCGCGCCGGATGGCGGCTGCCATCTTCACATCGTCCTCGACGACCAGCACTCTCACACAGTCAATGATGGACCCCATGCTGAGAGGGGCCTGAGAGCACCTGGCGAGCTCACGCCGCTGCGGCCAAGACCGTGGTGATCGATCTGGATCAGGTCGACCGTGATCTACACCCCCGCAGTGCCGAGGACCTCGAGGGCCTGACCGGGCTCCTGGACGTCCACTCGGTCGAGACGCCGGCCCGCTAACCGTCGACGCCTGCGCCCGAGAGCACCGGTCCGAAGGTGACCCTGAGCAGCGCCCCGCCGTCCGGCGCGTTCGCCGCCGCCGCCGACCCGCCGTGCGCCTCGGCGGCCTGACGCACGATCGCCAGGCCCAGACCCGAGCCCGGCAGGCCGCGGGCGCCGTCGGCGCGATAGAAGCGCTCGAAGACGCGCGGGAGGTCGCGGTCGTCGAACCCCGGGCCGTGGTCGCGCACCGTGAGCGCGCCCCCCTCCAGCGACAGCTCCACCGCCCCGCCCGGCGGGCTCCACTTGACCGCGTTGTCCACCAGGTTCGACACCGCCCGGCTGATGCGGCCCGGGTCGCCCCGGACCACGGTGGGCTCGGTCCGCACGTCGAAGTCCAGGCGTCCGCCCGCTCGCGTACACGCCCGGTCGACCACCGCCGCCACGATCTCGTCCAGGCGCACTTCGTCGGTCAGCTCGCCCGGCGCGGTCCCGCGCGCCAGCTCCACCACGTCCGCCACCAGCGCCGTCAGCTCGTCCAGCTCGCCGACCACGTCGGCCCGCAGCGCCTCGCGCTCCGCGACCGGCAGCCGGTCCGCCTCCCCCAGCGTCTGGATGTTCGCGCGCAGGCTCGCGATCGGCGTGCGCAGCTCGTGGCTTGCGTCGGCCACGAGCTGCCGCTGCGCCTCCACCGATCGCTCGAGCGCGTCGAGCGTCGCGTTGAAGCTGCGCGCCAGCCGCTCGAGCTCCTCCCCTCCCTCGACCTCCATCCGCTCGGACGGGTCGGGGTCCGTGGCGAGCTGCTCCGTCCGGCGCGTGAACCGGTCGATCGGGGCGAGGGCGGTCCTTGCCACGAGGGCGCCGAGGCCAGCGCCCAGGGCGATCCCGCCGGCGCCGACGAACGCGAGCACGAGCAGGACGCGGTCGAGCTGCCGGTCGACCTCGTCGAGGGGCCTCGCCACCTGCAGCGCCCCGCCGCGGGGGAGCGCCTGGGTGAGCACGCGCAGGTGCACGCCGTCGACCGTCATATCGGCGAGCCGGCTCCCCGACCCCTCCATGGCGATCGCACGCGCCTCCTCGTCCACCGGCAGCTGCGCCTCCATGCCCGGCCGGCTGACGGCGTGGCCGTCCGGCAGCACGAGCTGCGCGTAGCCCTCCGGCCCCCCGAAGGGCGCCGGCTGCGGCCGCAAGATCCCGGGAGGGCCATCCGGGGGCCCGGCGCCCGGACCCCCGAAGCGCGCCACCGCCTCCGTCCGCTCGCGCAACGACTCGTCGACCTCCCCGCGGAGCTGGCCGCGCACGCCGAGGTAGACCGCCACCGCGGCGGCGATCACGGCAAGCGCCACCGCCAGCCCGGCGGCGGCAGCGATGCGCGCGCGCAGCGTCACGGCTCGCGCAGCACGTAGCCCACCCCGCGCACGGTGTGCACGAGCGGCCGCGCCCCGATCGCCTCGAGCTTGCGGCGCAGGTACCCCACATACACGCGTAGCGCGTTCGACGCCGGCCCGAAGTCGTAGCCCCACACGCGTTCGTAGATCAGCGCGTGCGGCAGCACCCGGCGCGGGTTCAGCATCAGGAGCTCGAGCAGCAGGTACTCCGTGCGCGTCAGCTCGGCGAACTCCTCCCCCGCCGTCACGCCGTGGCGAGCGCTGTCGAGCCGCAGCTCCTCGAAGGCGAGCGCATCCGGATCCGCGGCCCCCGTGCTGCGCCGCAGTAGGGCCCGCAGCCGTGCCTTGAGCTCGCCCACGTCGAAGGGCTTGACGAGGTAGTCGTCGGCGCCGGCGTCGAGGCCGTCGATCCGGTCCCCCACCGCATCGCGCGCTGTGAGCATCAGGACCGGCACGCGGTTCCCGGAGGCGCGCAGCCGCCGCGACACCTCCAGCCCGTCGATGTCCGGCAGGCCGACGTCCAGCACGACGGCGTCGGGCGCCGCCGAAGCCACCTGCGCCAGGGCCGTCTCGCCGTCGGCGGCCTCGATCGTGTCGTAGCCGCCGAGCACGAGCGTGCGCCGCAGCGCGTCGCGCAGCGGGCGGTCGTCGTCCACGATCAGCACCTTCATCGACAGCCCATTGTGCCCGCCCGCAGCGCGCCCCTTCGGGCATTCCTACATGGCTCTTATGGTGCTCCTACGTTCGCCGGAGAAGGTCGCCCGCATGAGATCTTCAAAGAAGGCAGCAACGGCAGCGGCCCTTGCAGGAGCGGTGGCGCTCGCGTCGGCCGCCTACGGGATCGGAACCCAGGCCGGCGACGGCACGGCCGAGGCCGCTCGCGACCGCAGTTCGCAGAACCCGCCGGGGCTCATGCTCCGCTTCGACGGCCTCGCCGACGAGCTCGGAGTGGACGCCGGCGAGCTCGAGCAGGCGCTGAGGGACTTCCACGAGCAGGAAAGGGGCGAGCTCCGCAACTCGTTCGCGACCGCGCTCGCCGAGGCGCTCGGCAAGCCGGTCGACGAGGTGAGGGCCGCGCTCGACGAGGTCGGGCCCGGCGAGGGCAGGCGACCTGGCTGCGCGCCTCACGTGTCCCTGCGAAGGCTCGCCGCCGCGCTCGACGTGACGCGCGGCGAGCTCCGCGAGGCGCTCCGTGAGACCCGCGCCGGCGTCGACTCGCCCTTCGAGGAGCGCCACGAGGACCTCGTGACGTTCCTGGCGGATCGCCTCGGCCTGTCGAGGGAGAAGGTCGAGGAGGCGCTGCCGGAGCTGCCCCGCCTGGACGGCCCGCCGCGGTTCGCCCCCGGCGGCCCGCCGCCCCTCGGCCACGGCGAGCGCATGCGGCCCGGGTTCGGCGTGCTGCCCGGGTAACCTGCGATGCCTGCCCACGACCGAGCCACTACGTCGCGAGCTTGAGAGCGCCGTCCCGGAACGCCCCTTCGAGGTCGCGTTCTGGGACGGCTCGCGGCTGCCCTCGACAAACGGCGGCGGCCCCGTGTTCCAGGTCCGCTCGCCCGACGCCCTGGCCCACGTGCTGCGCGCGCCCGGCCAGCTCGGGCTCGGGCGCGCCTACGTCTCCGGCGACCTCGACGTCGACGACGTCGACGCCGTTCTCGAGCTGCTCGACTCCTGGCAGCCGCCGCCGATAGACGTCCGCGCCCGTGCGCGCCTGAGCCTTGCCGCGGCGCGCGCCACCGGGTTGCGGAAGCCGCCTCCCGTGCCGGCGGCCGAGCTCCGGCCCCGCGGCAAGCGCCACACGCGCGAGCGCGACGCCCGCGCGGTACGCCACCACTACGACGTCTCGAACGAGTTCTTCAAGCTGTTCCTCGGCGAGGCCATGACCTACAGCTGCGCGATCTTCTCGCGCGGCGCGACGACGCTCGAGGAGGCGCAGGAGGCGAAGCTCGAGCTGGTCTGCACCAAGCTCGGGCTGCAGCGGGAGGAGCGCGTGCTCGACGTGGGCTGTGGCTGGGGCAGCTTCGCGATCCACGCCGCGGCGAACCACGGCGTGAAGGTGCTCGGCATCACGCTGTCCGAGCCGCAGGCCGCCGAGGCCCGCCGGCGCGTGGCCGAGCGCGGCCTCGAGGACAGGGTCGAGATCCGCGTCGCCGACTACCGCGACCTGGACGGCGAGCAGTTCGACGCGATCGCGAGCATCGGGATGGTCGAGCACGTCGGCGACGCGCGGCTCGACGCGTATGC
>JBKGUS010000101.1:0-2968 GCA_046462295.1 Thermoleophilaceae bacterium
GCTCCGCGCCGGCGAGGTTGGCGGCGGCGTCGAGGCGAAGCGCGAGTGCCGCGTCATCCAGGTCAGCGACGAGGGCCGCCGCCTCCGCGAGGCGCGCCCGCGCCTCTTCCGTGGCTCCGCTGGCCGCGCTTCCGAAGGCGAGCACCGCCACCGCGGCCGCGGTCAGCGGCCGGTCGCCGAGCGGCCGTGCGGCGCGAAGTGCTTGCTCGGCCCACTCGCGCATGCGCCCGTAGTCCATGCGGAAGAAACCGTCCATCGCGAGCTCGACCATAAGCGTGGCCGCCTCGGGCGACCCCGGGTCGGCTAGCTCGTCGACGGCGCCGACGAGGCGGGCGTGCGCGTCTTCGTGGCGGCCGAGCAGATGTTCAACCCCGGCACAGGCCGTCGTGAGACGCACCCGCAACCCGACCGACTCGGGCGGGACGAGCCCGAGGCTCTCGAGCAAGGCGGCGTGCCCGTCGGCGAACTGCCCGGTGGCGACGAGCGCCCTCGCGCGCGAAAGGAGCAGCTCGACCCGCACCTCGTCCGGCGCCGTGCCTGACAGAAGCCGCAGCGCTTCGCCAAACCACCCTGCGGCGCTCGCGGGAACGCGCAGGGCGGCGGCCTCCCCCGCCTCACGCAAAGTGGCGACGGCAGTCGCGTCGCCCTGCCGGGCTGAGCGTTCAACATGATGCGCCCGCTCCGTCGCGGGTGCACCGCGGGAGGCGAGCGTCTCGGCGCTCCGCTCGTGAGCGCTCAGTCGCCAACCGCCGGGCGTCGATTGGTAGACCGCCCTTCGAATGAGCGGGTGCCGAAAGCGAAAGCGGCGCGGCATCTCGGTCTCCCGAACGAGGTCGAGCTTCAAGAGCTCATCCAGCGCCTCGAGCGCTGTGGCCTCGGGCATCGCCGCGGCGGCCGCCGCAAGCTCGGGCTCGAACGGATCGCCGGCGACCGCTCCGCCCTGCAGCACGAGACGTGCGGCGTCCGACAGCAGAGCGAGCTCCTCGGCGAGCGCGGCAGCGACCGCCGGCGGCACGTCGAGATCCGTGGGCGAAAGGTCAGGACCGCCTGCGCTGCGTTCACCGGCGACCGACCGGGCGAGCTGCTGCAGATAGAACGGGTTGCCGCCACTCTCCTCGAAGAGCGCGGTCGTAGCGGGCGTGTCGAATGCCTCACCGAGGAGCTCGCCGGCCTCGCCACGCGTCAGCGCGGCGACCTCGACGCGGATCAGTGTCCCGACCCGCTGCGCCCGCTCGAGCGCGGCGGCGACGCGCTCCGGCGCTTGACGGGGACGGACAGCCAGGGCGACGAGCACGGCCGCGGCTGGCGGCCGGCGTAGCAGCGCCCCGAGCAGCTCGGCGGATCCAGGGTCAGCCCAGTGGAGATCGTCGAGCACCAGCACCAGCGGTGTCGTCGACGTGAGTCGCTCGAGCAGCTCGCGCACCGCGCGGTAAGTTCGATACCGCTCGTGCTGGGCCACAGCTCCGCCGGCTGCCTCGAACTGTGCCAGCGAAGGAAACACGTACGCGAGCTCGCTACGAACGTCGTCGTCCATGGCCTCGAGGCGACGCGGCGGAAGCCCCTGGACGTACTCGTCGAGCGCGTCGACGAACACCCAGAACGGCAAGTCTCGCTCGAGCTCCGATGCCGACCCGCCGAGAACGAGGTGCCCACGCGCATCAGCCCTGACCGCAAGCTCCGTGAGGAGGCGCGTCTTGCCGATGCCTGGCTCACCCACCAGCGCAAGCGCAGCGGACCGCCCGCGGTCCAGCTCGGCGAGCACGTCATCGAACACACCGCAGGTGTCGGCGCGCCCAACGAGCTGCTCGCCTATCGAAGCCACTTTCGCCCGTGGCGAGCATATGTCAGCCGACGCGAACCAAGAAATCAGGGGGTTCACCTGATGTCGGGCCGGCCACAAGACGTCAGGCTCACCCCATGTCCCGCTTCGTGCTCCACCACCGCCACCAAGCGCACGAATGCGGCGTCGTATTTGCCTCGTTCCACGGTCACAACAGCCCGCTCCGTCGCCAGCCAACCCTCGCCTCGTGCCGTTCCGGCGGACACGCAATCTGGTGGACCGTGGAAGCCGCGTCCGAGGCGGAAGCCCTCGCGCTGCTCCCGTTCTACGTCGCCGAGCGGACCACCGCAACAAGCGTCAGCGCGGTCGACATTCCATGACCGCCTGGGGCCGAATCCAACCCTCCCCAAAGGAATGACGATGACTGCGTTCGCTACCCAGACGGTGCCGCCCGCCAATAACGCCGAGGGCTCCCGGCCAGTCGCCGGCCAGCCCCGTGCCTTCAGCCCCGGAGAGCTCGCCTTCCTGATCGGCGTGCCGCTCCTCTGGGGAATTCTGCTCCTCTTTCATCCCGGCGGGGAGGGCGACGAGATCTACCTGGATGTGCAGGACAACGTGACGCGCTTCCTGGTGGTCCACATCGGGATGATGCTGTTCATCCCCCTGCTGGCCGTCGTCGTCTATCTGCTCTTGCGCGGCGTCGAGGGGACCGCTGCGTGGGTCAGCCGAATCGCGCTTGTGCCCTTCGTCGTCTTCTACAGCGCGTGGGAGGTGTTGCAGGGAATCGGCGTCGGGATTCTGGTCAACGAGCTGAAAGGACTCCCACAGACAGAAGAGCCGTTGAGGGCAGACCTGGTCCAGGATTTCGCCGAGCACGCCCTGATTGGCCCCTTCGGTGTCTTCGTCAGCCTCGGAAGCATGGGACTCATAGTCGCGGCGATCGCGGCCGGGGTAGCGGTTTACCGCCATGCCGACGCGCCCGTCTCCGTCCCGGTCTTGCTCGGCATTTCGGGGTTCCTGATCACTGTCCACCCACCGCCCTACGGACCCACCGGCCTGGCGCTCTTCATCGTCGCCGTCCTGCTCTACGTGCGAAGCCAATCGCGAGACGCTCGCATACACGCGCGTAGCGGAAGCGGCGATCGCCTCATGCCGATCGCGGCTGTCCGAGCGGAGCGGTTGCTCGGT
>JBKGUS010000102.1:0-7437 GCA_046462295.1 Thermoleophilaceae bacterium
GCGGATCCGCCCGGCTAGAACGCGCCTGTCGATCTGAACGGTTCCCGTTCGTCGTATGGATGAGACGACGAAAAGCGCACGCAGCGCTGGAAAGGAAGAACCATGCAGACCGAGAGCCAGAAGATTGCCGTCACGGGCGCCACCGGCCGGGTCGGTGCGCCCCTCGTCGAGATCCTCGAGGCGCGCAGACACGATGTCGTCCCGATCGCGCGCTCCAACGGTGTCGACGTGGTGAGCGGCGCGGGCCTCGACGATGCGCTCGCCGGAGTCGAGACGATCATCGACACGGCCACAGGGCCCTCGCCCGACCAGACAGCCGCGACGGACTTCTTCACCGCTTCGGCAAGGAACATCCAGCGAGCCGGCGCCACAGCTGGAGCCAAGCGGATCGTCGTCGTCTCGATCATCGGCATCGACAAGTTCCAGGGCGGCTACAACGCGGCGAAGGTGGCGCAGGAGCAGACGCTGCTCGAAGGCCCGCTCCCGGTCCGGATCGTTCGCGCGGCCCAGTTCCACGAGTTCGTCGATCAGATGGTCGGGTGGATGATCCAGGATGGCGTCGCCTACCTGCCCGAGATGCGAACGCAGCTCGTGGCCGCCCGCGTCGTCGCCGAAACCCTTGCCGACGCGGCCGAGGAGCCGGAGATCCAGAACGGCAGGATCACCGAAATCGCCGGCCCGCGGGAGGAGCGTCTCGCCGATGCGGCCGCCGCGCTCTTCGCCAGCCGAGGTGACTCGGTCGAGATCCGCGAGAGCCGTGGTGGTCCGCTGGCGGAGCCCGGCGACCCGGACGCCGCGGCCTATGCGGAGGGCGCCGCGCTGCCCACCCCGGGCGCGAAGCTCGCCGGCCCCAGCTTCGAAGAGTGGCTCGCTAAGGCCTAGGTGTAATCCCGCCGCCCGGCCCCTCCTGCGACACTCGTCCGTATGGCTATCCGACGCATCATGCCGTACCACGAGTCACCGGACTTCGAGGCCACGCGCACCTTCTATACGCGGGTGCTCCGGCTCGAGGAGGGGAACTTCGGCGGCGGTTACATCGGCTTCGGATCCGGCCAGGCGCAGGTCGTCTTCGCGCCGCCAGGCGTGGAGCCCGTGCTGCCCGACATGGGCGTGGACGTGGGTTCGCGGGGAGCCGTCGATGCGGCGCATGCTGAAGCAGTCCAGGCCGGGCACGAGGTCATCTACGGCCCGGTTGACGAGCCCTGGGGCGTCCGTCGCTTCTTCGTTCGCGATCCGCACGGTGTCGTGATCAGCGTGCTGGCGCACGAATGATCCGAGCGGGGATCGGGCCGAGCGCAGCTCAGCGCCCAATCTCCGTCCGCACGTCCCACAGCTCCGGGAAGAAGCGCAGGTCCAGCGCCGCGCGCAGGAACTCGGTGCCCGATGAGCCGCCGGTCCCCTTCTTTCCGCCGATGATGCGCTCGACCGTCTTCAGGTGGCGGAAGCGCCAGAGCTGGAAGCTCTCCTCGATGTCCACCAGCTCCTCGCACAGCTCGTAGACGTCCCAGTTCGGCTCACGCGCGTCGTAGATCGCCTTGAAGGCCTCGATGAGCCGCGGGTCGGGCTCGACCGGCTCGGCCCAGTCGCGCTCGGCGCGGTCGGGTGGGATCGCGAACCCGCGCCGCGCCAGCAGCCGCAGCACCTCGTCGTAGAGGCTCGGCGCCACTAGCGCCTCGCGCAGGCGCGCCTGGTCCTCCGGGGCGTGCTCGAACACCTCCAGCATGTCCGGCGTCTTGTTGCCGAGCCGAAACTCGAGGATGCGGTACTGCAGCGACTGGAACCCCGATGCCTGGGCGAGCAGGTCGCGGAAGTCGGCGTATTCGCTCGGGGTGAGCGTCTCCAGCACCGCCCACTGCTCGAACAGCTGGCGCTGGATGTGCTTCACGCGCGCGAGGTCCTTGAGTGCGCCGTTCATGCGGTCGGCGGCGAGGTTGCGGCAGGCCGACTCGAGCTCGTGGATCAACAGGCGCATCCAGAGCTCGGACGTCTGGTGCTGGATGATGAAGAGCAGCTCGTCGTGGTGCCGGCTGAGCGGCTGCTGCGCAGACAGCAGCAGGTCGAGGCGCAGGTAGTCCGAGTAGGTCATGTCCTCGCGCAGGTCGCGCCGGATGCCTGACTCGAGTGGACGCTCGGTTGTCATCGCTCAGAGCACCTTTGCACGCCAGGGTTGCCCGCGCCGGGCTGGGGTATCCCGCAGGCAATGCCAGCTGACACGAACATCCTCGATCAAGCCGCGTTCTCTGCCGAAAGGGAGACGGCGCCCTACGCGCCCGGCGAGGACCGGCCGCTCGGCTCCTACGCCGTCCTCATGGGCGCCTTCGGCGCGCTGGTGGCGGGCTCGCTCACCGTTGCCAAGGCCACGGGGCGGAAGGTGGACCGCCCCGGAGCGCTCGACATCGCCCTCGCCGGGCTCGCCACGCAGAAGGTGAGCCGGCTGATCGCGAAGGACAAGGTCACGAGCTTCGTCCGCGCGCCGTTCACGCGCTACCAAGAGCCCTCCGGGCACGGCGAGCTGTCGGAGGAGCCGCGCGGCTCGGGCATGCGCTACGCGCTGGGCGAGCTGCTCGTCTGCCCGTACTGCATGGCGCAGTGGGTCGCGGCGGGCTTCGGGGTCGGCTGGGTCTTCGCGCCCCGCACGACGCGACTCCTGGCCGCCGTGTGGTCCGCGCAGTCGGTGGCCGACGCCGCGCAGCTCGCCTACTCGGCGGGTGAGCAGCGGTCCTGAGCGTGCCGCCGCGCATCGGCGACCTCGCGCTCCTGAGCGACTGCTCCACCGCGGCGCTGGTGGAGCGCGGCGGGGCCGTCGTCTGGTGGCCCGGCCGCCGCTTCGACGGACCCAGCGTGTTCAGCAGGCTGCTGGACGAGGACGCCGGCCACTTCGAGGTGGCGCCGGCGCAGGGCAGCCAGGCGACCCGCCGCAATTACCTCGACGGCACACTCGTGCTCCGGACAGAGCACGACACGCCCACCGGGCTGCTGCGCGTGCTCGACGCGCTCGTGCTCGAAACCGGCGCCCGCGGACACGAGATCGGCATGAGGTCGCCGGACGCGCTCGTCCGCGTGCTCGAGGCGGAGGGCGGCGACGTCCGTGAGACCGTCCTGCGCGAGGCGTGGAGCGATCCCCGCGGCGCGCTGGCCGGCACGATCGGCGGCGACGAGCTGGACGCGGCGGTGCTGCTCGCCCCGGTGTTCGGCTTCCTCCCCCCCGGCGACGAGCGCATGCTCGCGACGACCCAGGCGATCGAGGACGCCCTCGGCGACGACGGGCTCATCCGGCGCTTCGAGGGATGCGAGGAGCAGGGAGCGTTCCTGCCGGCCACGTTCTGGCTGGCAGCGTGCCACGCGATGGCCGGGCAGGTGGACCGCGCCCGCG
The DNA here is from genome assembly GCA_046462295.1 of Thermoleophilaceae bacterium. GTDB lineage: Bacteria > Actinomycetota > Thermoleophilia > Solirubrobacterales > Thermoleophilaceae > JACVRW01. Next base: position 3,374 of record JBKGUS010000102.1, read on the forward strand.
CGTGCATGGAGCGCGCCGCGGCGTGCGCGACGGACCTCGGCCTGTTCAGCGAGATGGCGGATCCCCGGACCGGGAAGGAACTAGGGAACTTCCCCCAGGCCCTCTCGCACGTCGCCGTCGTGGCGGCGGCGACCGCGATCGAGGAGGCGGAGGGCCGCGCGGCCGGAGACCGGATGGCGACGGCGGGCAGCCATGGGTAGGACCGTCGTCGTGACCGGCGCCTCGGCCGGCGTGGGGCGCGCGACGGCAGTCGCGTCCGGCGCGCGCGGCGACCGGGTGGCGCTTCTCGCGCGCGGTGAGAGCGGGCTGCAGGCCGCGGCGGATGAGGTGCAGAGCGCCGGCGGCACCTCACTGGTCATCCCCTGCGACGTGGCGGACGCCGACGCCGTCGAGCGGGCCGCAGCTCAAGCGGAGGACCGGCTCGGACCGATCGACGTCTGGGTGAACAACGCGATGACCTCGGTGCTCGCCTTCGTGCACGAGACCGAGGCCGCCGACGCCCGCCGCGTGACGGAGGTGAACTACCTCGGATACATGTACGGCACGCTGGCCGCCCTGCGGCGGATGAGGCCGCGCGACCGCGGGGTGATCGTGCAGGTCGGCTCCGCCATGGCCTATCGCGCCATCCCCCTGCAGGCCACCTACTGCGGCGCCAAGTTCGCCATCCGCGGCTTCACCGATTCGCTGCGCACGGAGCTGATGCACGAGGGGAGCGGCGTCAAGGTCACGATGGTCCAACTGCCCGGGCTCAACACCACCCAGTTCACCTGGGTGCGCACCACCCTCGACAAGGAGCCGCGCCCCGTCCCGCCGGTCTACCAGCCCGAGGTGGCGGCGGACGCGATCCTCTTCGCCGCCGACCACCCGCGGCGCGAGCTCTGGGTGGGCGGCAACGTGCCGTTGGTGATCAGGGGCGGCCAACTCCTCCCCGGGGTTGCGGACCGCTACCTGGCGCGTACCAACGTGGACGCCCAGCGGACCGAGAACCCCGTGAGCCCGGACCGGCGCGACTACGTCTACGAGCCGCTCGGGGACCGTGGCACGCACGGGCCCTTCGACGACGAGGCGAAGCCCCGCAGCCTGCAGCTCGAGCTGACGAAGCGCAGGCGGCCGCTGCTGGCGGCCGCGGCGCTGCTCGGCGCGGCGCCGATCCTGGCGAAGCGCCTCAGGGCGGGGCGCTGAGCGCCGCGGCCTCGCCTCAGCCCTCGACGCCGGTGGCGTCGTGCGCGGCGCCCACCGGCTTTGACTCGGGGGACCCGCGCTGGCGCAGGTAGGGCGGCGCCGAGTGCGAGGGTGACCGCCCGGGCGGGCACACGAGCGATTATTCGCCGCGACCCGGTCGGACCGGCACTCAACGCGAGCCGACGCCCGTGAGCAGCTCGCGGATGCGCATCGGCCCGCCGGTGCCCGGCGCGAGCGGCGGCGTGTCGATCCCCGCGCGGTCGCGGATCCCCTCGAGCAGCTCCCGCAACGCCTCTACCGACGAATGTCGTGGCTGCCAGCCGAGCTCCTCGCGCGCGCGTGTGCAGTCCATGACCGGCACGTTCAGGGCCATGTCGACCCAGCCCGGCTCACTGGGCTGAAGGCGCAGACGCCAAGTGGCGGACGCGCCGGCGCGCAGGACCCGGCCCGGCACCCGCACCCGGCGGGCGCCCAGCATGCTCGCCAGCCGCTCCGGGTCGAGGACCGGCTCCGCGGCGACGTTGAAGGCGCCGCGCGCGTTGCCCTTGACCGCCAGCCGGTAGGCCTCCCCCACGTCGAGCGAGTGCACCGCCTGGAACACGAGCCGCGGATCGTCCGGCACCAGCGGGATCAGCCCGGGACGCACTAGCGGGCTGGGCAGGAGGGGGCCCACGAACAGGCGGCGGATCTCGGAGGCGGCGCCGCGCTTGAAGACGAGTCCCGGCCGCAGCCGAACGGCGCGGAGCGACGGCGCGCCCTCCTCGACCCGGTCGAGAATGCGCTCAACCTCGGCCTTGTGGCGCGCGTAGGTGGAGGTCTCGAGCCCCGTGGTCGGCCAGCTCTCGTCGACCGCCCGGTCCTTGGGACCCGGCGCGTACGCGCCCACCGACGACGCGTAGACGAGCGTGGGCACGCCGGCGTCCACCGTTGCCTGGAAGACCCGGCGGCTGCCCTCGACGTTGGTGGCGTGGAGCGTCTCGAGGTCCCGGCCCGGCTGGATCAGCCAGGCCAGGTGCACCACGGCGTCGGCGCCGGCGAAGCGGTCGGCCAGGTCGGTCGACCGTGCCACGTCGACCTTTCCCCACTGCGTCTTGGGAAAGCCGATGCGCGGCGCGCGCCGCGCCAGGCCGAGCACCGACTCCACCTCGGGGTCGTCGGCAAGCGCGCGCAGCAGGCTCGTCCCGACGTTCCCCGTGGCACCGACTACGACGACACGCATACGGCTGCGTTACCCCGGGCGACCGTCGGTAAGCCGCAGCAGTCGTGGGCGCTCACGGCGCCACGACCAGGCCCTGCGGCGCGGCCTCCTTCATCCGGCTCTTCAGCCACTCCAGCTGGGTGGCCGTCTCTACTTCGCAGGCCTCCACCACCTCGAAGAAGGCGAGCGCGCTCGCAACGGATGTGGCCAGTCCCAGCCACAGCCCCCACTGACTGGACACGAGCAGCACCGCGAGCATGTACAGCACCCCGGTGGACGTGGCGGGCATGACCTCGCGGAGCGCATAGACGATCCCCGTGATGGCCACCACGGAGAGCAGCGCCACGAGAGCGCCGACCAGGGGTGATCGCTTCTGGGTTCGCACCGCCCACGTCGAGGATACGCCCCGCGGGCTGGGCGGCGGCGGGGTCCTCGCTACGGCGAGACGCTGTTCTTGCGGCTCAGGTAGTCCCGGACGAGCCGCTTCGGCGCACGGACCAGCCAGGCCTCGACGATCACCTCACGGAGGTCGTCGGGGCCGATCTGGTCCAGCTGCACGAGAACCATCGGGTAGCCGTCGAAGTGCGGCGTCGTGAAGAAGACGCCCGACTCGTCCGCGAGCAGCGCCTCCTTCGCGACGAGGTGCTCGACGTATGCGCCCAGGGTCGGGCCCGCAGGCGCGGCGTCTCCCAGCGCTTCGAGGTCCGCGCGCCGGAGCGGGCGCTCCCAGACGAAGAGCTTGTCCTTGACCCGCCACTGCCTGAGGTCGCGCGACACCCGCTCGCTCGTCGCGGGCAGCCCGAGGGCGATCCGGCGGACGTCGTCCCAGACCATCACTTCGGCGGCAGCGAGCGCGCGTACGAGACCCCGCGGCGCACCCACGGCTCGAGTTGGCGCTTCGTCCTCACTCCTTCGGGATCGACCCGCACCCAACCCTTCATCTCACGGCCGCGCATCTCGAACGGGCGCGCGTGCGGCTTGGCGAGCAGCGCCTCGGTGTCGTCCCGGTCGACCCGCACCATCAGCCCGCCATGGCCGCTCACCGCGACGGCCATGTTCCCCCCGATCAGGAAGGCGAGGCCGCCGAACATCCTCTGCTCGGTGAACGCTTCGTTCAGCGCGATCAGCTCACGGACGCGGTCGGCCAGGTTCTCGTCGTACGCCATTTGTGGATGATCGCCGAATTTCGGGGTTCGGCTATCCGCACTGCGATTGGCCGGGAATCCGCATTGGCGCCGGGACCCTGGTGACGCAGGATCGCGCCCATGACTCGCGCTCTCTCGCGTCTTGCAGACGTCGCCTACCGCCGCCGTGGCCGCATGGTGCTGGCCTGGCTCGCCGCCCTCGTCGTGATCATCGGTGTGGGCTCGTCCCTCGCCGGCGAGTACAACGCCGACTACAACACGCCCGGCTCCGAATCGAAGGCGGCGAGCGACCTCACCGAGCAGCGCTTCGGCGGCTACTCCGGCCAGGAGATCTACGTCGTGTGGAAGGACCCGGACGGCGCCCGGAGCCCCGAGGCGCGCGAGCGCGTGAACGCCTTCCTCGCCGAGGCCAAGCAGGTCGACCACGTGGCCGAGGAGACCCCGATCCGGGTCTCGGAGAACGGCCAGATCGGGGCCACCACGCTCCCGCTGACGGTCGCGGGCTGGGACGTCCCCAAGGAGGACGGCGAGAAGCTGAT
>JBKGUS010000103.1:0-5912 GCA_046462295.1 Thermoleophilaceae bacterium
AGGTCGGGGTTGATTCCGAGCATGTATGCGACCGTACGGAGCGGGGATGGAGGCCGCTTGAAGGGAGCATGCAGATCGTCTGGAGGAAGAGCGCGGGAACACGCTGTGAGAGGATTGCTTCGACTCGTCCTGGTCGAAGAGGGGATCCCGCCCGTGACAGCCCACGCGAATAGGCAGGGGCTCGGCGACTCCTTCCCTGGCGCATGATCTACGCCTTCGGGGACTGCGAGCTCGATACCGAGCGGTTCGAGCTCCGGCGCAAGGGTGTGCGGCACCACGTCGAGCCGCAGGTGTTCGACGTGCTCGTCTATCTGGTCGAGCACCGCGATCGCGTCGTGGCACGTGAGGAGCTGCTCGCCCAGGTCTGGGGCCACTCCTACGTCTCGGAGGCGACGGTGAGTAGCCGGCTGATGGCGGCTCGCAAGGCGATCGGGGACAGCGGCCGTGCCCAGGCGCTGATCCGGACGGTCAGGGGCCGGGGCTACCAGTTCGTCGGCGAAGTCAAGCGGGACGGGACACTGCCCCCGGCGCAGCCGCCCCCGGCGCGCACGCTGGTCGGCCGGGACCAGGAACTCGGGAGGCTCCAAGAGGCGCTCGAGGCAGCACTCGCGGGGGAGCGGCGCGCCGTCTTCGTGACCGGAGAGGCGGGCGCCGGCAAGACCACGCTGGTCGAGGCCTTCCTGGCCAAGACTCGCGACGAGGCGGCGCTGCTGATGGCGCGTGGCTTCTGCCTTGAGCACAGGGGCACCGGGGAGCCTTACATGCCCGTGCTCGAGGCCCTCGGCCGCCTCTGCGGCGAGCATGCCGGGGCGCCGTTGCTGGAGGCGCTTCGCTTCCGGGCGCCCACTTGGCTGATTCAGCTGCCGTGGCTCCTCTCCCAGGACGAGATGGAAGAGCTGCGCCGGGCCGCCCTTGGCGCCACGCCCGAGCGCATGCTGAGGGAGCTCGCGGAGGCCCTGGAAGCCCTGACTTCCGAGACGCCGCTGGTGCTCGTGCTCGAGGACCTCCACTGGAGCGATGACTCCACGCTCGATCTGGTCTCCCGGCTGGCACGCCGCGAGGAGCGGGCCCGGCTTCTGCTCGTGTGTACCTACCGCCAGGGCGAGGGACCGGTCGCCGGGCTCCAGCGCGAGCTGCGTGTCCGAGGGCGGTGCCTGGAGCTTCCATTGCCCTTCCTCTCCGACGAGGCGGTACGACTGCAACTCGAGACGCGGCTCCCAGGCGGTGGGCTTCCGTCGGCTCTCGCCGGCCTCGTCCACCGTAGGACCGACGGCAACCCGCTGTTCGTGGAGTGTCTGGTCGATTCCTGGTTCGAGCGCGGCACGATCGAGCAGACGGAGGAGGGCTGGGAGCTACGCGAGGAGCCGAGCCGGCTCGCGGAGGGCATCCCCGACAACTTGCGTGACCTGATCGACCAGGACGTCTCGCGGCTGGGCGCCGACGACCTCGGGGCCTTGGAGGCGGCGAGCGTGGTCGGAACCGCCTTTGTCGCAGCGGCGGTGCCGGCTCCCGACATAGAGGCTCGCTGCAGCCGGCTCGCCCGCGACGGCCGACTAGTCCGCTTGTTGGCGGACGTTGAGTGGGGCGGCGAGGTCACGACCCGGTTCGCCTTCATCCACGACCTGCACCGGGAGCTGCTGTATGACCGCATTCCCCCGGGGCGGCGGGCGGAGCTCCACCGCGAGGTAGCTGACCGCCTGGAGGAGGGCTATGGGGTCGAGGCACCCGAACGGGCGGCCGAGATCGCGCTGCACTGCGTGCGGGGTCACGATGCCTCCGCTGCGCTGGAGTACCTACGGCTGGCGGCCGAGCAGGCGCTGCGGCGCAGCGGCCATCGCGAGGCGATCCTGCATCTCAGCGAGGCCCTCCAGCAGCTGAAGACCGCTCGGGGGGTGGACGAGGCAGAGCGGATCGAGCTCTCGCTGCAGGCGGCACTCGGTCCGGCGCTGCTGCTGACGCAAGGTTTTTCCTCGCCTCGGGCCGAGCTGGCGCTCCGGCGGGCGCTCGAGCTCTCGGAGCGGCTGGGTGACGAGAGACGCCTGGCCGGGTCCCTCTATGCCCTCGCCACGCTGATGGAGTACCGCGGCGACTACTCCGCATCGGAGGAGCTGTTGGCGCGCAGCCTCGCCCTCGAGCCTCCGCGCCCCGACCCATCGGCCGACCTGGAGGCACACGAGCTGATGGCCTGCTCGCTGTTCCACCAAGGCCATTTCAGCCGGGCCATCGAGCAGGCGAAGCGGGGCCTAGCGCTCTACGAGCCGAAGCGCTTTTATGAGGGTCCCGCGGCATTCGGTGAGGATCCCGCCGTCTCATGCCACGACTGGGCCGGGCTGGCGCTCGGCTGCCTCGGCCTCTTCAACGAAGCCGAGGAGCGTATCCGCGCCGCAGTCGAGATGGCCGACTCCCCCGGGCGCGTCTACGGCCTTGCCAACGCCCTCACCCATGCCGCTCGCCTGCACCAGCTCCGAGGCGAGCCGGACGCCGTCGAGCGCGGGGCGCGGCACGCCCTGGCGCTCGCCGCGGAACAGGGTTTCGCCTACCAGGCGGCGGTCGCCAGGATGCTCCTGGGCTGGGCGCTCGCCGTCCGTGAAGGGGACGAGGAGGGATTGGAGCTTCTGCGCGAGGGGCTCGAGGGACACCGCTCGACGGGCGCGGAGATGGACCGCCCGTACTTCTTGGCCCTCCTCGCGGAGGCGTCGATCGCATCGGGCGAGCTAGAGGCGGCACGCTCAGCGCTCATGGAGGCGCTCCCCTCCACCGGCAACGAGCGTTCGTTCTTCTACGAGCCGGAGCTCCACCGACTGCGGGGCGAGCTCGAGCTGCGCTCCGGGCAGGGCCTGGAAGTCGCCGAGCGGCACTTCCATGTGGGCCTCGAGGTGGCGCGCCGGCAGCAGGCGCGGTCCCTCGAACTACGCGCGGCTCTCAGCCTGGCACAGGCGCAGCAGGCCGCAGGCCGCAACGCGGATGCCGCGGGAGCGCTAGCTCCGCTGAGCGACTGGCTCCTCGCCGAGGACGGCAGCGCCGACTTCCGCGAGGCCCGGCGCCTTCTCCAAGAACTCTCCACGTAAACCCCAAGCGGCCTCCATACCCGCTCCGTAGCTTCGGCGTCGGTCGCTGGATCAAGGAAATCGATGAAAGGACGGTGATCCAAGTGGAGACCAAGACCGAGCAGGCTGTGAACGGCGTCGACGTCGTCCGCCTGTACGAGACGATCGAGGCCGTGCAGGGCACCCCGACGCTGGCCCCGTTCGAGTTCCGCGCCACCAACCGCTGGGTGAGCGGCGGCCACAACCGCTCGACTGTCGAGGGCTTCTACGGAGCCGGGCGGGAGGACGACTCCCGCGCCGAGCCGTTCGTGCTCGACGCGGACGAGCCCGACGTGCTCCTCGGGGCCGACAACGGCGCCAACCCGGTGGAGTACGTGCTGCACGCCCTCGCCGGCTGCCTCACGACGTCGCTGGTCTACCACGCGGCCGCGCGCCGCATCGAGGTCGATGAGGTCGAGTCGAAGCTCGAGGGCGACCTCGACCTGCGCGGGTTCCTCGGGATGTCCGACGAGGTCCGCAACGGATACGAACGCATCCGCGTCTCGTACCGGATCAAGGGAGTCGACGAGGAGACCGCCGAGGAGCTGGTACGCATCGCGCAAGCGCGCTCGCCGGTGTTCGACATCCTCACCAACGGAGTCCCCGTCCAGGTGGACCTGGACCGGAGCTGAGGGGTCGCGGGCCAAGGGTCGGTCGCTGCGCTTGCCGCAGCGACCGGCCCAATGGCCAGCCGGCCTGCCGAGCATGCTCACCGTAGAACCGCGAAGAAACCTCCAGGCTGCGCTCGAGGCCCAGGTCGCGAGTGGCGCGCCCGGCGCGCTCGCGCGTATCGCCGCGCCCCGCGCCGGGCTCAGCTGGACCGGCGCGACTGGACGCCTGGCTCACGGGAAGGGCCGCCCGCTGCGACCGCACGACGCCTTCCGCGCGGCAAGCATCACGAAGACCGTAACGGCGGTCGTTGCGCTCGTCCTCGCCCGCCAGCGGCGTTTGGCTCTCGACGAGCCGCTCGCCGACCAGCTTGACGCCGCATCAATTCACCGCTGGCGGGCGCTCAATGGCCTCGCTCGCACCACGCCGCGCCAGCTGCTCGCGCACACCTCGGGCCTACCCGACTACTTCCACGACGAGGCGTTCACCGCACGGCTCCGCGAAGAGCCAGGCCGGGCCTGGCGTCCATCCGAGCTCGTAGATCACGCCGCCGCCCACGGCAGCCCGAGCTTCCCTCCCGGTCAAGGCTTCGAGTACTCGGACACCGGCTACGTGGTCGCCGGGATTCTCATGGAGCAGGTGACCGGCCGGCCGCTGCACGCGGTCTACCGCGAGCTCGTCCTCGACCCGCTCGGGATGGACGCAACCTGGCTCGAAGGGCAGGAGCCCGCCCGCGCCCGTGACATCGCCCACCACTACTCCGGCGGACTCGACATGACGACGATCAGCCCCACCATCGACTGGGCCGGCGGCGGCCTCGTGACCACCGCGCCCGACCTCGCCCGCGTCGTGCGGGCGCTCTGGTCCGGACGGATCGTCGATTCACGCGGGCTCGAGGACCTGACGCGCTGGACCCCTGGCGCGTCGTTTCCGCCCGGCCACGCAGTGCGCTACAACCGCTACGGACTGGGCATGGGCGCCATCGTGGTGGAGGGGATCGAGCTCATCGGCCACACCGGCTTCATCGGAGCCTTCGCCTTCCACGCGCCCGAGCACGACGCCGTGCTCGTCGGCACCCACAACGCCTCACGGGTCGACCGCTGGCCGCTCGTGGCCGCCCTCTGCCGAGAGCTTCGCGAGACCGCCTAGGTGTAGCTCCTAGAGACGTTCGTCAGTTGGACATCCGGGCCCCCTTGGAGGCTGAGAGGTGCTCAAGCCACTCAGTCCCAAGGAGGACACCGGATGAGGCTTCACGGTAATGCCCGCACCTGTCCGAATGGCCGTAGGCTGCTCGTCGATCGGGTTCTGAGCGAGGGTTGGTCGGTGGCGGCGGCGGCCGCGGCCGCCGGCGTCAGCGAACGCACGGTCTGGCGCTGGCTTAGGCGCTGGCGCGAGGAGGGCGAGCTCGGTTTACTCGATCGCAGCTGTCGCCCGCACCGCTCGCCGCGCCGGCTTGACACGGCGAAGGTCGAGGCGATCCGGTCGCTGCGCAAGCTGCGCATGACCGCCGCCCAGATCGCGGAGGTCCTCGGCCTCGCGCTCTCGACGGTGTCGGCCTGGCTCAAGCGGATCGGGCTCGGCAAGCGCTCCAGGCTCGAGCCGCCCGAGCCGCCCAACCGCTATGAGCGCCGCCACCCGGGCGAGCTCGTCCACGTCGACATCAAACAGCTCGGACGGATCTCCGAGCGCGGCGCCGGCCATCGCATGGTCGGTCATCGCAAGAGCCAGGTCGAGCGCCGCTTCGGGCCCGGCAAGCGTCGCCGGATGACGCGCTTCGAGTATGTCCACGTGATGATCGATGACCACTCGCGCCTGGCCTACGCAGAGGTCCTCCCGACGCTCACGGCGCGCTGCGCGATCGCCTTCCTGCGCCGCGCAGTCGCCTGGTTCGCCGATCGCGGCGTTCGGGTCCGCGCGGTGATGACCGACAACGGCTCGGCTTACGTCGCCCACGCCCACGCCAAAGCGCTCGCCCAGCTCGGCCTCAAGCACCGGCGAACCCGGCCCTACCGGCCCCGCACGAACGGGAAGGCCGAGCGCTTCATCCAAACCCTGCTCAACGAGTGGGCACACGAGCGCATCTACGGCAGCTCGGCCGAACGCACAGCAGCCCTACCGCTCTACCTCGAGCGCTACAACTACAAACGTCCACACAGCTCCCTCAGCCACAAACCCCCCGCATCACGGCTGACCAACCTCGCAAGGAACGACACCTAG